>DULL01000107.1 GCA_012840395.1 Clostridiaceae bacterium
CGGTTATTGTAATATTAAACTGAGCCATGGTTCATCCTCCTCGGTTTGGTATTTGATGGTACTTATATTCTAACCGAGGTATGAGCTTTGGCTCAACTTCTTTTTACACCATTATATAGACTTAATCAAAAATGTTATTATAACATATTACTTTTTAAATTAAAATTAATATTAAAGTATATGCAAATTAATTATACAATACTTATCAGTAAAATAAAAACAACTCAAAAAAGGAACCCCCTATATATGAATTCAGAAGTTCCTTGTAAATTTTAATCTCTTACTTCAAAATAATCTGCACAGGAATTGCCAGCATCTTTGCTGCTCCGGTACGGCTGCATTGTCCAATGATGCAAATACTATATCTTTTCCCGACAGACTGACGTAATTTTCTGCACACTGTACCTTCTTCACTGTTTTCTTTGTGAGGGGGCGGTTCTCTTGCTTCTAAGACCGTTGGAAGCAGGAGAACCGTCCCTCTGCTTCCTCAGTTTGTGCTGGCATGAGCATAGACTGTAACACCCATGTTTTCTCCTACCAGATCAGGCATTCCGCTTGTAAGCCAAGCTTCAACCTTTGTACCTGCAATTTGGTATGATACTGTGGCTTCCTGACTCAAAGCTGACATCATTATCACTGTTACTTTTGCATTAACATCTGTTCCCTCTGTAAACTGAACAACAAGGTACTTGCCGGCTATGTCATCGGCTTTGGTTCCGCTTATGGTTATTGTACGGATGTATCCTGCACCTCCGGTACTTTCAGCACTTATTTCAAGAATGTATTCTTTCTCTCTCTGTTTTACCGTGACTATAAATTCTTTTGTATCGCTTGCAGAACCTTTCGTAATGGTTGCTGTTAAAGTAACAACTTCATCTCCTTCAGCATGTCTTGTTACCCTTCCATCAGAAGCGATAACTTCTTCATTACTGGAAGTCCAGTTAATAATACAGCCTTCCCCATTGGGTATGCTGGTTATAAGGTTAAGGTCTTCAGTTACATTGTCAAGATCTGTATTGTTTCCTTTGATGAGTTCTTCTGTCAATCCTTCCTTATCTGCCTTCACTGCTTCAGAATCAGATACTGGTTCGCCTGTTCTGTAATTTATCTTAATATTTAATTCTCCAGTTTTTCCTGTCAGGTCTATTATCTCTTTTTCTGCATTATAATTATTCCAGGGAAGTCCATTTATTGTAACATTTTTAATTGTGTAGCCTACTGGAACTCTAACCTTTAAATAAATGTTGCTTATTGGATCTCTGTCAGGAATAGTCACCGATGCATCAATGTAATTTTCATTTAAATGTGAAGTTAAAGTATATGATACGGGCCCAAAGAATGTGGGCATATTTTGAATTTCTATTTCCTTGCCATCCTCAAGCCATCCTCGTGGTGTTGCATAGGCAAGGTATAGATTTTCCGGAATCCCGTTTTCGTCCACAGATTCTCTTATAAGCATCAACCTTAAAATTTGCAGGAAAAGCGCATTGTTGGCTGAACAGGGCGGTAAATAGAATGTTCTGTAGTATTCACCAGGATATACTCCAATTGTATCTCCTTCTCCGCTAATAAATGTACCTCTTGTCATTCCATGGGCTAGTTTTCCGTATAAAGCTAGTACAAGTCTGTCTGCGTCATCTCTTTCTGCCATGAGTTGCGTATGAGACAATCCATAAACATTATCAACTCCCGGAGTTTTATATCCTGGCAGTCCTCCGCTTTTATAAGATCCAATTTCAACAGGATAGTAATTAAATCTGACAAGTCCCAGCAGCCATGATCCGTAATCTTTCATATATTTGTGTATACCATCCATAAATTGTGAATCATAATCTATAATGCCTGAAACAAATCCATAAGGCGTCACCAGATTCCAATAGGATCCGATCCTCGTTTCTGTAATCGGATCATAGGGCTGCGCATTAGTATTAAGGAGCCGTGTAGGAACAAATATTGCCCCGTCTTCCAGTTCAGCTTTGGATTGGTCTACAGCATTAAGCAAGGCAGTTTTTAATATATTTGCTTCTGCTGAATAAGTCTCATATAAATCGTTATCTCCAAGAATTCTAAAAATCTCGGATAAATCTCGCATACCTCTCCAGGCAACAGCTTGATGATGGAAATTATAGTCATAATCAGGAATATCTCCCGAATATCTCTGTTTTTCAAGTAAATTATATGGATCTGCGGTAATTTGTTCTTTCATATCCTGCATATATGAAACCAATGTATTCTTGTTAGCATTTATTAATGAAGCATCCTTGGTAAGGAAATAATACTGGGCTGCATGGGAAAGCTTTTCACCCCACTCCCAGTTTTCATAGGTTGCAGGTCCTGGTCCTTTTGACATTCCAATCAGACTGTTTTGTATGGATTTTTGCTCATCAGTAAAGCCGTACCATCCCAATACTTTTGCAGTATCGTTCCCTTCAGGCTGGTAAAAATCTTCATAAGCATTTCCAACGCTATATCTCCAACCCAAATAAAGGTTTTGTATCAGGAGATTTTTCATTGCATTCATTACTATTTCTTCAGGCACTGAAACAACCGTGCCATTATTCAGCTTTGTATCCCAATACTGTTTTAATTCTGCCTTTTCTGTTTCATATCTTTCCGCATTAAGGATAAAATCCCCACAAGTACCAGGATCATTAAGCCTTGCAACAAAGATTGTTTTATCCGTTCCATCTGATAAATCCACGGTATATGTTAATTCTGTTCCATTATAATTAGCCCCTTCTCCAAAGACCAGGTATGTGTTTCCATCCTAGATAAGTTTATTGCCCTGAATAGATAATCCTGTATCACTTAAATCAAACTTAACATTGACATTTTCAATTTCTGTATTGTTTTTATTAATTATTATTTTCACAAAGCTTACAAGAGAATTTGTTTCTGGAATATAATCTGCAAAAGATTCCTGCATATATTTAACACCACGGGAGTCTTCATATACAGTCTTAAGTATAGGGTAATATCCCCCGTCCAGTACAGGCTCATTAAGTCTGGCCAATGCCCTGCCGAACCTTTCATTTCCCTGAACACCCACATAAACTGTCATCTTTCGACTGTTATATCTGTTGGAAATAATCTGGCTTCCATCAGCGACATGCAGGGCAACAGGCCCTCCTCCGCTTGCTGACATTGGTCTTCCAAATGGTATATAATATACACCGGAATCTGTAAGAAATGTTCCAGTTAACATAAGTGGTTTCAAATAGTCTTTTATATTTTCATAGGTAGGCCCTTCAGGGCTGGTAATTAATTCTTCTCCCCATACATCAATCTTTTGACTTAAGGCATAGTTTACACTTTCCTCATAGCCTGGCTCCAATTCAAGATTTTCTTCAAAAGGATCCGAAAGGGGTCCTAACCATTGAGTAAATATAATTTCAAAAGCCATGTCTTTTTCGCTGATACCATTTTCTGTATAACCCAGTATTTCTTCTGTTGGCTCGGTTGCCGCAACAGAACCAGAGGTAGTTCCTGGTGCACCTGTGCCAACCTTAATGTAATAAGTTAAATCTTTTTCAAGATATATCTGCTTGTTGAAAATAACCTTTCTTTTTCCAGCATCTCCGGCTGGAATACTTCCGGTAGCAATAACTTTTCCATTAACACTCTGGGAAATTATGTCGACAGAAAGGGTGTCATCATTGCCCTCATAAAGCCATAACGATACTTCTTTTATTAAATTATCCAAGGCTTTGAAGGATGATATGGCATAGTAATTACTGTATACATAATTAAAAGGTTCATTTATGGCAGCGTAGGAAAGTGCAGAATCAAATAGTTTATATTTCAGCTCCAATGCCATATCATAATTAGAGGTTCCTTGTTCATAATAACCTACATCTTCATTATTGGGACTTTGTCTTTGAACCTGAACCCAGGTGCTTGCAGGCGATTTTACTTTTAAGAAGTAAGTTTCTCCGACTACAACATTGACAGGCTGATCAAAACGTCCGGTTACTTTCCCGGCTTTGCCGCCTTGTATTAACACTTCTCCAATTACAGTTCCATTAATACTGCCGGACAATATCTGCAAGATTATTGTTTCTTCGGTATCAGACATTAACCAAATTGAAGCTTCTGTTATTTCTTTGCCTATAGCTTTAAAGGATTGACCAGCAAACGAACTCGCGTTTGTTAAAGTATGATAAATATATCCCGTACCGGGTTTGCTGTATACTATCTTGGCAAAATCATCTATTTTAATATTATCAACTGCTGCCCATATGGGACCGGTATTTCTTGCTATAAACAATATTCCTCCACTTCTTATTGAACTTATAATATCATATTACGTTTTATTATCATGTAATTTCTTTATATCATTTTAAGTATTATTTGTCAATTATTTCCATTTTAAATATCTTTATAGTAGTATATTATAAATTGCAATATTAAATGCAACACCTATAAGTAAAAATCATCTATAATTATAGGTGTAAATATAATATCAACCTTAAGCCCTTCTTGACTATTTATCTGAGCAAATGCAGAGGGTAGTTAATTGTTGTATTCACTCATCCTTATTCCTCATGAGAACACTGATTGTACTTGGTAAGGGACCTAATTTAGTTGTCAATTTTTTATTTCATTTACTGTTGCATGTAATTTTCAATGAACTATAGATAGTATAAATCCAAAATAAAGTCAAAGAACTTCCCAAATATAAATTCAGGAAGTTCTTTGTAACAAAATTATTTCTTTTTCAGCCTTATGCAACACCGCAATGGCGTAACAGGAAGAGTAAAACTGACTTAGTAATGTTCACAAACTGGTCACATTCTATATATTCGTCAGGCTGATGGGCACCACCATACAGTGAAAAATCGCGAATTATTCCAAAGTTAAAGCTGCTTTCGCTTCCGTAAGGCAAAAATACAGAAAGGTCTGACAGACAGGCACCACAAGCCTTGATTTTATGTCCGCAAACTTCTTCAGCAGCCTTTTTCATTTCTGTTGCAGCCCCATATTTATCATTTGTTTCCTGGTAAATGAAAAATCTTGTCGTGTGTTTAAAACCATCAGTTTCCATATTACGCTTATCCAGTTCATGACGGATGTCTTCAAGGATTTCATCCAGTTCTGTCATTATTTCTTCTTTAGTCTTATCTGTATATATTACAAATCTTAATCTGCCCTTATCAAGATTAGAACCAAAACTTCCTCCTCCAAATTCCATTAAGCGGAATGCAGAACGTTCCATATCAGAGCCGGTAAATAGCGGATTTTTGTGCAATTCTTCTCTTCTTCGGGCTGCAAAGGGTTTTAACTTTTCTTTGATCATTACAAGGGCGTCAATTACCGGTTCAACTGTATCGGTTGTGAAACGGGTTTTAACATTTATTTCAAATCCGCCGCCTCCAAGAGCCGCAATCCACAGCTCATAATTTCCCCCATCCAGATTCACATAGGTTTCACAGGGATATTTAAGACATGCACCAAGAGCCCCGTCTCCTCCGCCGTATTCTTCATCAGCATAAGCTGTAAGAGCGACACTCTTTTTAAGCTTTATACCGCAATCCTGTAAAGTCTTTAATGCAAAGTATGAACTTGCAATGCCAAATTTGTTGTCACCTGAGCCCAAACCATAAATCCGCCCGTCTTTTATTACTCCACCGAAAGGATCAACAGTCCAGCTGTTTATATCTCCTACCGGCATAGTATCAGTATGTGCTGCCAGCATAATCATGCTGTCCCTGTCTTCGCCATACAGAACACCTGTAACATTTGGCCGGTTTTCCATACCCCGTCCGGGAAGATAGCCAGGGTGTTCTTTTATGCCTGGTATGTCATCTACTGAATACATTTCGGTTTCAAGACCAAGATCTTCATAAAGCTTCTTTATATACTTCTGGCATTCTAGCTCCCTTCCATGGGTTATAAAGTTTTGAGAGTCAAACTGGATTAATTTTGAAAGAAGTCCAAATAACTCATCCTTATGTTCATCTACATAATCAAGCACTTTTTTTTCAAGTTCCTTCATTTGTGCACCCCTTGTTCTCAATATAATAATTGTTTATCAAGTATAAATAATGCTGAGTAAATTAATCCATTAACTTATTTAATCTTTGTGTCAATTTATAGGATAATATGCAAAAACCTATAATAAGCTTATTTATATTTTTTCATATAATACTAAGTTTTGCAAGCAAACATTGTCTAATCTTCAATTATTATTGCACGAGCAGGGGCACAACTTGTCCTTGTTACCTTAAGCGGCAGAACAGTCAGCTTGCAGCGCTTTGTTCCCACTTTTTCAAGGTTTACAAAAGGTCCAGCCATTAAAATATTTGCCGCATAGAATGCAGGGAAGAATCCTTCAGGTTTTTCCAAGTTTTCCCATCTGGCAGTGTCGCCGCCAAGAATAAATGGTTTTTTAGCAATAAGCCATTCCATTGCTTCTTTTGTCATATAAGGGCTACCATTTAAGTAATCCTCATCCATCCAGTAACGTCCCCAGCCAGTTCCAATTAAAATAGCATCTCCTTCTCTTATGTCCTTAGCATTGGGACATGCTTCAAGATCAGCAACAGTAATTGGCCTTCTGCCTTTTGACATATCTTTATCCCACATTCCCAGATTAAGTACTACACATGGCACATTAACTAATTTTTCTACTGGCACATCAATTAAGAGATAAGATTTGTCGTTTCCATAAAAGTGGGCAGGTGTCTCAAGATATGTGCCTGTCTGTGAATGAAGCCCTTCAAAAATCTCGCAGTAAACATCTCCCTTTACCCATGGAACTGGAGGCAATGGCTTGATTTTTATCTTTGGAAAAGGCTCTTCATAATTCCACATACCCTCTTCAATAATTCCTGTAATATCAATTATTTTGCTCATAAAATAACCCCCTTGGTTTTTTTGAATTCTAATTATTTATTAATAAATCTATTATATAAAGTTATTTTAATGGCTATTTATAACAAAGCGGCAAGATTTCCTCCTCTATTAAAGATAGCAGATACAGATTTGGTATCCTTTCAGTGAGTAATCTTATGCCTAGTTATAATAACCTTATTTACAGTTTCATCTATTTGCAGCTTCACATTTATTGCTTTTTAATTTGGCTTTATGGCATGCAACAAAATGTCCTTCTTCAACTTCTATCAATCCTGGTTCATCATGAGCACAATTATCTCCACATTCATAGCATCGTGTATTGAAACGGCATCCTTCAGGAGGATTAAGAGGATTAGGAATATCGCCCTCTAAAATAATCCTGCACCTTTTCTGTTCCGGATCCGGTATGGGTATGGCAGAAATAAGTGCTCTTGTATAGGGATGTACAGGGTTACTAAATATCTGCTCCTTGCTTGCCAATTCAACTATCTTACCCAGGTACATAACCGCTATTCGGTCACATACATGTTTAATAACCGAAAGATTATGGGAAATAAACAGATAAGTAAGCTGGAACTCTTTTTTCAAGCTTTGAAGCAAATTAAGAACCTGTGCCTGTACAGAAACATCCAGAGCTGATACTGCTTCATCACATACTATAAATTCAGGATTCAGAACGAGTGCACGGGCGATTCCAATACGCTGCTGCTGACCTCCGGAAAACTCGTGGGGATATCGTTCCCCAACATCAGGATCAAGACCTACAGTTGATAACACATAATCTACCATTTCTCGCCGTGCCTTTTTATCACGTATATTATGGAATCTTAGTGGTTCTTCAATTATACTTCTTACTTTTAGCTTAGGATTTAACGATGCATATGGATCCTGGAAAATAATCTGCATATGTTTGCGAAGACGGATCATTTCATTTTTGTCCAAAGTATATATATCCTTACCTTTAAAATAAATATTACCATCTGTTTTTTCAATAAGTTTAAGAATAACTCTTCCTATAGTAGATTTTCCGCAGCCAGATTCGCCTACAAGGCCAAGGGTTTCTCCTTTATTAATTGAAAATGATACTCCATCCACAGCCTTTACATATAGTGTCTTGAATCCTTGTTTTGTAGGAAAGTATTTTTTTACATTTTCAACTCTGATTAACTCTTCACTTTTCATTGACGTCACCTCCATATAGGTAACAACGAACTTTATGCATATCTGATATACTTACTTCTGGAGGCATATCCATTTTGCAGATATCCCTGCAATTATCACACCTGTCTGCAAACCTGCAGCCCTTTGGCAGGTTTATAAGTTTAGGTACAGTGCCTTTTATGTTATATAATTCTTCTTTAGACTCGTTAAGCTTTGGAATGGATTCCATAAGTCCAATAGTATACGGATGCTTAGGATTCTTAAATATTTCTTTAACAGGCCCTTCCTCAACTACCGAACCACAGTACATTACAGCAGCTTTGTCACACATCTCGGCTACAACTCCCAAATCATGGGTAATCATAATAATTGCTGTACCCAGTTCATCACGCATTTTTTTCATTAAATCAAGTATTTGTGCTTGAATTGTAACGTCCAGTGCAGTTGTAGGTTCATCTGCTATTAGTACTTTAGGTCTGCAGGAAAGTGCCATTGCAATCATTACCCGTTGCCTCATACCCCCTGACATGGAATTTGGATAATCACTAAAACGTTTTTCAGGCAATGGTATACCAACCTGTTCAAGCATTTTTATTGCTTCCAGGCGGGCTTCTCTTTTGTTAAGGCCACGGTGCAGCATTAAAGGCTCCATAATCTGTTCACCCACAGTAAAAAGAGGGTTCAATGAAGTCAATGCCTCTTGAAATATCAAAGATATTTTATTGCCCCTGATAAGCTCCATTTCTTTTTCAGTAAGCTCCAGCAGATTTTTACCCTCAAAAAGTATTTTTCCTCCGATTATTTTCCCTGGTGGAGATGCTATAAGGCGTAAAATAGATAGAGCAGTAACACTTTTTCCACATCCTGATTCGCCTACTACACCTAGTATCTCTCCTCTATTCAGACTATAGCTGACCTTGTCAACCGCTTTTGCAACACCTTTGCTCGAATAAAAATAGGTTTGCAGGTCAATAACTTCAAGTACTTTTTCTGACATATTTCCACCTCTCTTTATGATTGTAGGGTTGCTCCTATTTCAGCTTCATAGGGTCGAACCAGTCTCTCATAGCATCCCCGAACAAATTAATGCTGAGTACTACCAGAAAAATAGTAGCAGTAGGCGCAATTGCATACCAAACAGTATTATTCAGATACTTATTAGCATAAAAAAGCATTGAACCCCACGCTGGTTTTGGAGGTTGTATTCCAAGTCCGATAAAACTCATTCCTGCCTCTATAAGAATAGCTGTTGCAGTTAAAAGAGAGAATTGTACAGTAATTGAAGATATACAGTTAGGCAATATAGTCCGGAATAAAATATAAGGTGTTTTGGCTCCAAAAGCTTTGTTTGCTTCAACAAACTCCCTTTCCTTTAAAGAGAGAACATTTCCCCTTACTATTCTTGAAAAACGGGCAAAATTTACAACAGATATTGTAATAACCAGTGCTGTCGGTGAAGGTTCAAAAATTGTGATAAGCAAAATTGCCAGCAACATGGAAGGAAAAGATTGAAATGCATCTAAAATTCTCATGATAATACTATCAACTATGCCGCCAAAATAGCCGGCTATCAACCCAAGAGGTATGCCAATCAGTGCAGCCAGAATGGAGGAACCTAAGCCTACATACATGGTATTACGTGCTCCATATATAATACGGGCCATTATATCCCGTCCATATTCATCAGTACCAAGCCAGTGGTCTGCGCTGGGACCCTGTAATTTATTTGGCATGTCTAGCTCCAATGGGTCATAACTTGTAAGATATTGAGGAAATAAAGCCATTAATAAAACAATAAAAAG
This sequence comes from Clostridiaceae bacterium, assembly GCA_012840395.1. Classification (NCBI taxonomy): domain Bacteria; kingdom Bacillati; phylum Bacillota; class Clostridia; order Eubacteriales; family Clostridiaceae; species Clostridiaceae bacterium. The sequence continues at coordinate 9,819 of DULL01000107.1, forward strand.
TATTATGCTTGAAAAAAGTGTAGTAAACTTAATTTTTCTTATTTTAAACCCATTATTCTTTTTACTAATATTGCTTCTATTCTTTTTTCTATTTAAATTTACGTCATTATTACTATTTGAAACATTCACCTTAACGTTCATTTTCATTCCCTCCTATTCCAGCTTGATTCTGGGATCAATAGCGGCATACAGGATATCGATAATTGTGTTTATGATAACAAAAGCTACGGCAATGAAAAGAACTGCTGTTTGTACAACAGGATAATCCCTGTTTCCAACTGACTGATATATAAGCCAACCCAGGCCAGACCATCCAAAAAGTTGCTCAACAATTATTGTGCCTCCTAAAAGAGTACCAAATTCCAGTCCTACAACTGTTATCAGTGTAACCAAAATATTTTTGAATGCATGCTTGAAGTAAACCTTACTTTTTGGCAGACCTTTAGCTTTAGCAGTCCGTATGTAGTTTGAGTTTATAACTTCCAATGTATCTGAACGGATAAACCGCACGAAGTTTGCGAGCTCAAATAAGCCTAAAGATAATGCAGGCATTGTTAATAATTTTATATTCATTGCTGGATTTTCAGAAAATGGAATATAGCCATTAGCTGGTAGAATTTTTAACTTTACAGCAAATATAATCATTAGAATTAATCCTACACCAAAAGTAGGAAAAGCTAAAAAACTGGTAGAAAAAATACTAACCAACTGGTCAAATACAGAATCCTTTTTTATGGCTGCTAATATACCCAAAGGAATGGCGAGCAACAAGGCAAAAATCAATGAAACAGTTATTAATTCAAGACTTACAGGTATCTTTTGCATTATTACCTCGATTACAGGCTGCCCATTTCTGAGAGAAAGTCCAAAATTACCCTGAAAACAACTTTTCAGCCAAAGTAAATACTGCATTACATAGGATTTATCAAGTCCAAGCTGCCTTTTTATTGCTTCAATTCTTTCTTCACTCGCTTCCCCGTATGGTCCTAACTGATTTTTAATCGGATCTCCAGGCGCAAGACGTATTGCTATAAAAATAATTACTGTAACAAGTAAAAGTACTATTACTGCCATTGCAGCCCTTTTTATAATGTATTTCAGCACTGAGGAACGATGCACTAGCTGCCACCTCCGCATTAATTATGAGAGTCCGGCAGGCTTAAACTGCCAGACTCCCAGCGACTTATATAGCTTATATAGCTTTTAATTTAAGCCTTCATTATATATCGCAATTCTTCATATATCATTAACTACTCCAATGTGGCATTCTTTAAGAATGTATGGCCAACTGGGTTAATTTCAACTCCTTTTAAGTTTACTGTTGCACCATAAACCAATGGAGCTTCAACAATGCTAATAACTGGCTTATACTCAAAAATCAGTTCCTGAATCTTCTTGTAAATCTCCGCACGTTTTGCGTCATTACTCTCTGTCTTACCTTGATTGATGAAATCTCCTAAACCTGGTATATTAGCTGCCTGGTAGGATAAGAGCGGGTAAATAATCTGATTGCAGTAAGTTGAAGGATCTGTACCCGCCATTGGATACTGGTTTAGGATCATATCATAAGAACGATCCAAATATTCCTCAAGCCATACAGAAAATTCAACAATATTGATCTTTAAATTAACACCAATTTGAGCAAGTGCTGCTTGCCAGATTACCGCAATTTGCTCGCCCATTGTGTCACCAGCCATAACAGTTAGTTTGAATTCAAAACCATCTTTATACTGTGTTTCATTTAACAATGCTTTTGCTTTTTCCAGATCAAAAGTATTTCCTTCAAGATTTACAAAGTATTTTGCTCCTGATGGGAAGGGACTCCATATTACTTTTGCCATATTATTGTATACTTCTTTATTGATTGTTTCTTTATCAAGAGCATGGCATATTGCTGCCATTACTTTTGGATCGCTGAAAGCTGGAACATTGTGCAGGCCTACTTCAAACAATGCTGTCGAGTTGGAAGTTTTACTTGTAAGTACCTTAATATTGTCTTTAGCTCCAGCTGCAATAGCATTTGCTATGGACAGGTCTTCATAAAGGTTGATTGAACCTGCTTCCAGGTTTGTCATAGCTACTGTCTGGTCAGGTATAGGCTTTAAAATAAGTTTTTCAATTTTTACTTTACTTGCATCCCAGTAGTCGGCAAATTTTTCAAGAGTAATATTATCATTGGGAGCCCAGCTTATAAACTTAAAAGGTCCTGTCCCTATAGGCTTTTGTTTAAGTGCGCCTTCTGTTCCTTTGTTTATTATTTTCAGCATGCAAACACCGTCTAAAAATGCAGGCGATACTTCAGAAAGATTTATCTTAACAGTGTTTTCATCAACAATTTCTACGGATTTCACCTGAGTAAAGTAGGCACCAAGCCAGGACCCTACATTGGGATCTATTGCACGTTCTATGGAGAATTTAACATCTTCAGCGGTCATAGTGTTTCCGTTATGGAATTTTACTCCTTTACGAAGTTTAAATATGTATGTAAGATCATCAGGGTGTTCATAAGATTCAGCAAGGTCCATTTCATATTGCATGTTTTCATTGATGTGCAGTAGGGATTCATAGCAGTTATAACCTAAAGTTTTTATGAAACGAAGTGTCTGATTACTGAAGGGATCAAAGTCGTCGATATCACCAGCAAGTCCGTAAACAAGTGTTTTTTCTTCAGATTTACTACTAGTACTGCTGGAAGTGTCAGACTTTTGAGTGTCGGTAGTTTTGCCGGTATTCTCTGACTTTTGTCCACAACCTGCGAACAATGTCAGAACTAAAGTTAAGGCAAGAAATAATGCAACTATTTTTTTCATTCTCATAGAAGTAAAACCTCCTCATAGAATTTATAAATGTATGCATCTGAAATTAACATCAGATTTTGTTTATGATGTTCAGGCTATTTAGCCTTACTTCCAATATAATTTGAATTTTATTAAATCAAAAATGACATGAATCTAATTATCATTGTTAATCTCTTATAATGCATAACATGCCTGTAACAAAGGAATTGTTCAAAAAAACAATGACACTAATATAAGAATGACAACAAAATTATTGCATAAAATTTTAATATTTGGTTTTCAAAGTTCAACAATTACCTAATTTTAAAAAAAATAATTACTTTAATTATTAAACTAAATCACACTTAGACTATAGCATGATCCATATTAATTGTCAATAACCACTATACTATTGTTAAAATAAACATAATAATTGTTTATTTTGCTAAAAAATTGATGAGTTTTATAGATTTTTAATTAATAATAATTATTAAAATTCTCATGAAATAATAAATTATTTTTTTATTAATACAGATGATAATTCATGTGCATTATATATATTTTTAAGGGTCCTGATTTTTCTCATGCTTTATAATGCTTTTGTATAGCATAATTCACTATTATCTATTTGTACTACTTCTACATTTATATTAAACTAATTTAATTACTTAAGCTCCCTTTTATAACAATAACAGTAATTGACAATATTAAAAATCATTTATATAATTTAATCAATAAATTATATGTTGAAAGAGGTGTCCAAAATGACCAATCGGATTAACAACCTGAGAGAGCTTTTCTTTGCAGGAGAACATAAAAAATATCGCAAAGAGAATTTAGGCCTATCTATTCTAAACATTGAAACAGAAAAATATCCCTTTGAAATCAGAAAAGCACTTGCTTTTGAAAAGGCACTTGAAAATATGCCCATTTTTCTGTTGGAAGGTGATTTGATTTGTGGTGGCAAAACAGTATATACTCTGCCAGACTACATTACAGAATATGAAAAGGAAACAGGAAATCATAATTTTGAAACTAAGGGATACAATAATGCATTTGATTTCTGCTATAACCTTGGTCAGGATGAACGTGGTTACGGACTTGCAAACAGTTCAATACCTGCATACTACCGTGTAATTCCCATGGGTATACCTGCTTTAATTGAAGAAGCTCAAAAAAAACTTAAAGAAGCTACAGATGAGAAAAAAATAAACTATTACCGTTCAGTCATCATTGCAAATGGAGCTGCAATTAAACTTCTTAAACGCTATGAAATATTTGTTCGTGAGCTTGCAGAAGTTGAAGCGGATAGTGTACGTAAAAATGAACTTAATACAATTTCTGATAACTTAAAACAATTACAAATCGGAGCTCCCCAAACATATTGGCAGGCAGTTCAACTTATGTACTTCATTCAATTCCTGATATGGGTGGAAGGTGGCTATCTTATACCCCTCGGTCGTATAGATCAGATACTTTACCCATACTATAAAAAAGATATTGAATCGGGTATCCTTACAAAAGAATTTGCATTCGAGATCCTTGAGGCATTCTTTATGAAATTAAACTATGAAATAGACCGTACTCATGGTGAGTCAGGAAAATTCAACAGTGATACAGGCCAATCAGTTACAATTGGAGGTATTGATCCAATAACCGGTGAAGATGTAACTAACGATCTGACATATATGATATTGGATGCAAAATGTGATATGCGTGTTACGGATCCTAAAGTCCATCTTCGAGTACACAAAAATACTCCTGAAGCTTTATGGAAAAAAGCTGCTTATCTAAGTAGCCTTGGAATGGGATTCCCTACTTACGACAATGACGATGCAATTATTCCAGCTTTCATGAAACATCCTGAGTATACTTTGGAAGATGCCAGGGACTATGCCGCCTCAGGTTGTTGGGAAATGACAATTCAAGGAAAAAGTTTCAACCGTAATCTTGGCAATATTTGCTGCCTGCGCGCACTCGAATGGGCCCTTAACGATGGTGCATATATGCTGGGAACACCAAATGCCGAGACCGCAACTGGTACGATTAATGGCCGTTTTGGTTTGCAAACCGGACGTTTGGAATGGTTTGATACTTTTGATAAACTGTTTAATGCCTTTAAAGTACAAATTAAACATAATATTGATATGGTTACATCTTATTGCAACCGTGCCATGCTTTCACCTTCCCCATTTTATTCCTCTATGATGGATGACTGTTTTGAAAAAGGTTTAGATTTTGATAATGGCGGCTGCAAATATAATGAAACTGACTTCCAGCTGTCTTCACTTTCTGATGCTGCAGATGCATTGTATGCCATTAAAAAGTTAGTTTATGAAAATAAAGAATATACCTTAACTGAATTTGTTGAAATTTTACGCAATAACTGGGAAGGTCATGAGCCACTGAGGCAAAGAATTATAAATGAATTCCCTAAATTTGGCAACGATATAGATGAAGTTGATTTAATTGCCCGTGAAATAGTGGACTATTATACCCAAGAAGTCAAAAAGCATCATAACCAGTTTGGTCAGACTTACCGTGCACGTATATCCAGTGCTCTTGCATATATTTCTGTAGCTCAGACACTTGGTGCATCTGCAAACGGCCGAAAAGCACGTGAACCATTCTCCGATAATCTGTCATCCTCACTAGGCTGCGATAAAAACGGTCCTACAGGTATAATAAAATCATGCTGTAAGATTGATTTTTCAAACTGTGCTGGTGGTGCTATTCTGGACTTGAAATTCCATCCCTCTGCCCTTAAGACTGATGAAGGAAAAGAAAAATTTATCGCATTGTTGAAAACCTATTGTCAATTAGGTGGCATGCAGGTGCAAATAAATGTACTCGATAACAAAGTATTGCTAGATGCTAAAAAACATCCGGAAAACTATCGCGATTTAATTGTCCGCGTATGGGGCTTCTCCACATATTTTATAGCTCTTCCGGAAAAATACCAGGATCATATTATAGCACGTTCAACCCTATCGTTATAACGTAATGAGCTGTTTATTAGTTTACGCTGTTTAATAAAAAACCATAGCTGCTGTGGTTATCAGCAGCAGTTATGGCTTTATTAACTTTTTTGTGAAGCTTTAGGAGGAATAAAATGGATAAACAAAATACCGTCCTTATTTTTGATATAAAAAAATTCGCAGTACATGACGGGCCAGGAATACGGACCACTTTTTTTACCATGGGCTGTCCACTCCGCTGCCTTTGGTGTCAGAATCCTGAATCCTTCAGCCCTAATCAATCTTTGGTATTAAACCGGATGAAATGTATTGGCTGCGGTGCTTGTGCCTCTGTATGTGATAAAATTGGACCTGACCTTATGTTGCTAAAATCTGAATGCACTCTATGTGGAAAATGTGTTTCGGTATGTAAATCAGGAGCAAGATCTTTTATAGCAAGACCTTATACTCCCGAAATGGTAGTTAACGAAGCAATGAAAGATAAAATTTTCTACGACCAGTCTGGAGGAGGAGTAACCTTTTCCGGTGGAGAATGCATGTTACATGCTAATTTTTTGAAAAAAACATTAAAAATGTTTAAAGATTTAGGTATCCACACCACTATTGACACTTGTGGATATGTACCGTGGGAAAATTTTGAGAAGGTTCTGCCATATACAGATTTATTTCTTTATGATGTTAAGGTAATGGATCCAGTGAGGCATAAAGAATATACCGGAGTAGATAACAGCCTTATACTTGCTAATCTTAAAAAAATAATTGACCTGGGAGCTTCAGTAATTATCCGCGTACCTCTTATTCCAGGTTATACCGACAATCCGGATGATATGGAAGCATTGGGTAATTTTATTATAGGAACCCTGGAAAATAAAATTATTCGTGTAGAGCTATTGCCATATAACAAGTTGGCTGAATCAAAATATGAAAATAAAACAGCCTATCGCGACGGAGGAGTAGGTACCTATAAGCTTTCTGACCTATCTCCTCAGACAGAAGAATATGTGGAATCTCTAAAAAATATTCTTGTAAAAAAAGATGTGACAGTATTTGCTGAAAAACTTTAATAAATTTTAGTAAAATTATTGCAAAACCTCACTATAATGTTATTTATTGTTATACTTTGCATAGTAAGTTGTATAACATATAATATAATGTATAAACATGTAATAATATTAATTTATTACATCTTCGTTTGTTCTGAAAGGAGATTAGTTATGAATCCGGCAATACTTGCTGCAAAGCAAAAAAATGCACGCAGAATACTGGATTATATTATAAAGTGCGGTGAAACTTCCCGTGTAAATATTGCAGCAGCATTAAACCTAAGTACTGCTACTGTTACAAATATAATCAATGATTTGCTTGCGGCAAATCTTGTTTATGAAGGTCGCCAGGATAATGCTCCTGTTGGACGCAAGGCAACTTTTATTCATTTTAATGAAAAACTTTATTACATTATAGCTGTTTCTCTATCAAACATTGGAAATATATCTTTAAGTGTATGTAGTCTTCTAGGTGAGCCAATAAATTCCAAGGAATATTATATAGATTTATATGTAAATGAATCAAACACAATAACGATGGTCCTTAAAAGTATTATTGATACCGTCAGCAGTTTTATTGAAAGCCAGGAAGAAGATATAAAGTCAAAGCTTTGCGCAGTGGCCTTAAGTATTCCTGGCATGGTAAACAAGAAACAGATTGTGAATGCACCCTCACAAAATTGGAAAAATATGAATTTGGCTTCTCCCCTTCAGGCTGCTACAAAACTCCCTGTGTATCTGGAAAATGTTACACGGATAAAAGCAATTTACGAAATGCGCTATATTAATCCTGAAGATAAAAATGTTATATATATTACCTTATCACCTGGTATAGGAATAGTAAATTTTTTTGACGGTAAAATGATTATGGGACGTAATGGTATTGCAGGTGAAGCCGGGCATATGACACTAAACCTTCATGGAGTTGAGTGCTATTGCGGTAATAGAGGATGTTTTGAGTGCTATTGCGGTGAAATCAATATTCTTAAAAAAGCTGAAAAATTGCTTGAAAAGGATAATAGATGCAATATTCTTTTTGATCTTGTAGAAAACAAGCATATGCCGCTAACAATGAATACTCTTTTTGAAGCCAGAAATCTCGGAAGTCTGAAGGTACATGAATTACTTTCCGAAGCAGGAGAATACCTTGGTGCAGGCCTTGTTTCACTTTTTAACTGTTTTGATCCCGATAAAATAATAATTTCTGGTGCACCGGTTGAAGGCGACTCCTTCCTGCTGGATGTGGCAGTGGAAGAAGCAAAGAGCCGGATTATTAGCAAATTTAGCCGTGATTTTAATATACAGATCGCTACTCTTAAAACAGAAGAACTGCATAAAGGCATATGCGCTTTTGTATTAAATAAACTTCTGGATAAATTTGTGCTTCAAATAATGTAGTGGGACAAGAAGACAGGTCCCTTGTCCCACTCAGAAAACGCGTAGACGAAAACAGAAGCACAAGAACCGTCCCTATGCTTCTATTATCTTCTTAGCATTATTATACATAATATCCTCAATATCACTTCTGCTAAGGCCTAAATCAATTGCCGCCCTCTTGAAAGCATGTAGTATCTCATACATGAAAAAAGTAAACGTATCGGCCTCAGGTCCTTCAACACCTCTCAGATGTGGGTCTTGAGATTCATCGCCATACAGTCCCTTAGGAACCAGGTTAATATAAGTACCATTTTCAACTATTCTCTTCATTCTCATTTTACATATGGGAGCGTCACTACCGAACAATACTCTCTTAGGTCCGAAGGTTTCAATTGCTTGTTGTATAATATTCTTATTAGTATTTGCAGAAAAATCAAAATAAAGATTTTTTGTAACTGAAAGAACTTCGAAGGCATCTCCCACATCGCTGTCAGCATAAGCTCTTCCGATGTGTGCAACTATAACTTTTGCATTAGGGTATTTTTCATCTATTTCCAGTAACTGAGCAAGATTAACTTTGTCTTTTAATCTTTGATTCCTTGGTATATGAAGCATAATAATCCAACCATTTTTATTTGCAGCTTCAAATTGATATTTAGGAAAGAAGTCAAAGATTCTTATTTCTTTTTCTGGTATATATTCAGGTGCTAATGTAAGATAAGACTTAAGCCCTAGAAAATTTCCTTCCTTTAAGTTTGCCTCCAGTTCTTCCGGAGTTTCTTCAGGTCTGGAAAAATAAAGAGCCGGGAAACCATATTCCCTGGAAACTTCTGCAACGTAGTCATTATTCTTCTTAAAATCCTGACCGCGCCTAATACTTGCAAACATTAAAGGAGTGACCTCTTTATCAGGAAACATAAGTTTATACATTTCCTGTATCTGCTCTCCGGTATTCTCCGGTGCCACCAACGAAGGCCATACAACTGTGCGCTTTATTTCTACCGGTACCCTGTACTTTAATGTATGTACATGAGTATGTATGTCAATTATTTTACCCGGTAAAAAATCCTTGAGCTCTTTTTCATAGAAAATTCTATCAACTTCTTTAATTTCAAAAGTACTCATTTTCATTCCTCTCTTCACTTTCTAAAATTTTTTGCAAATACTAACTGGTGCTTTAGTAAATATTAAACTAATCAAAAAATCATGGATACTGTCATTCCAATATTATAATATTTCTTATTATTATTTTTGTCAAATTATCAACAATATCTCCTCATTGACAGTTTCAGATTCTTTAATATAAAATATAGGAATGAATTTTACGGAGAGGGCGAATAATGAAAGACATAAATAACATTATAGCTAAAGAAGTAACAAGAAGAAGAACTTTTGCAATAATATCTCATCCGGACGCCGGTAAAACTACATTAACAGAAAAATTGCTGCTTTATGGTGGTGCCATAAGGCTGGCAGGAACAGTTAAGTCTAGAAAAGCCAATAAATTTGCAGTATCCGACTGGATGGAAATAGAAAAGCAGAGAGGAATTTCTGTTACCTCCAGTGTGCTTCAATTTGAATATAACGGTTATTGTATTAATATATTGGATACTCCGGGCCACCAGGATTTCAGTGAGGATACTTACCGTACTCTCATGGCGGCAGACAGTGCTGTTATGCTTATAGACGGAGCAAAGGGTATTGAGGAGCAGACCATCAAATTATTCCATGTCTGCAAAATGAGAGGTATACCCATTTTTACTTTTATCAATAAAATGGACAGAGCAAGCAAGGATCCTTTTGAATTAATTGAAGAAATCGAACAGGTTCTGGGAATTAAGTCATACCCTATGAACTGGCCTATAGGTACCGATGGTGACTTTAAAGGAGTCTATAACAGAAAAAAATCCCATATTGAACTTTTTCACGGAGGAAACCATGGCCAGTCATTGGTTGAATCTACCATTGGAACTGTAGATGATCCGGTATTTGCAGAGCTATTAGGAGAGCATTATCATAAAAAGCTCTGTAATGATATTGAACTTCTTGACATTGCTGGAGATGAATTCGATAAAAATAGCATTCTTAAAGGAGAATTAACACCTATTTTCTTTGGAAGTGCAATAACCAATTTCGGAGTTGAACCATTTTTGGCTGAGTTCCTGCAATTGGCTCCATGTCCTGGAAGCAGGCCTTCATCTGCGGGTATTGTTGAGCCTGATGATAACAAATTTACAGGTTTTGTTTTTAAGATCCAGGCCAATATGAATCCTGCACATAGGGACAGGATTTCATTTATAAGAATATGTTCAGGACAATTTAAGCGCGGTATGGAAGTATTCCATGTGCAGTCCGGCAAGAAAATAAGGCTGTCCCAGCCACAACAGTTTATGGCTCAGGAAAGAACCATCGTGGAAGAAGCATATCCCGGAGATATTATTGGTATTTATGATCCTGGTATTTTCGGAATCGGAGATACTCTTTCGGAAGAAAAGGCAGATTTGCTTTTTGAAGATATTCCAGCCTTCCCTCCGGAACATTTTGCACGGGTTGCAGCAAAAGATTCAATGAAGAGAAAACAGTTTGAAAAAGGAATACTTCAATTATCCCAGGAAGGTGCCATTCAGGTATTTAGACAAATTGATATTGGTGTTGATGTTTTTATAATTGGCGTTGTAGGTGTCCTTCAATTTGATGTTTTGGAATACAGGCTTAAATATGAATATGGTGTGGATTTAAGGATACAGCAGTTACCATTCAGGTTTGCCAGGTGGATTTTAAATGAAAATATTGATCCAGACAATCTTAATCTGACAAGTTCAACTATGATTGTTGAAGATCGTTCTAACAGAAAAGTGCTCCTATTCGAAAATGACTGGTCAATACAATGGGCAATAGAACGCAATAAAGGACTTTCCCTTGCAGATATTGCACCTGGCAGATATGTCCAGCTTAAATTTTAACATTGTTGTAGCTAATCTTAAAATATGAAATAACATAATTGATAAAGGCAAAAATAGTAAATGCAAAAGCTGCTATAATCAGATAATTACTGTAAGGCATATCCAGCATTATCATAATTATTGCAATAAAAAAAACAAATGTGGCCAGTTTTCCATACCAATTGGCAGATACAACGTATTTTTTCTTCTTTAATAGTATAATACTTCCTATTCCCATCATAATTTCTTTTAAGATAACAGTTATTAAAATAAACAATGGAATATATCCCTGAATGGTCAGAATAATAAGAGCTGCTATCTGCATCAGTTTATCTGCCAAAGGATCTGCCAGTTTCCCCCAGGATGTTACCAGGTTGAACCTTCTTGCAATATAACCGTCCAGTATGTCTGTTAATCCGCTTAATGCAAAAAGCAAAATTGCTATTTTATAACTCTCTATGTAAAGAAAATAGGCAAAAGAAGGTATCAAAAGCAATCTTATAGCAGTTAAAATATTTGGAACATTCATTTCTCCACCACCAAGTTATTCTAATTAAAATAATAAACCCGTGTGATGCTTACACGGGGCATACAATTATTTAAGCTCCAGGAGAAAAGGGTTAGAAACCTTTTTCTATAATAATGCTGTGGGCTTCCTCAACCTCTGTTTCAGGAACCAATACTTCAAAATAATTATCGTTATTCTCATGGTTCTTACTAATCGGTCTAAGTTTAACCAGAATGCCTTCCTTCGTAAGCATATCCTGCAACTTGGCAGCTGTTTCCTTACCTTGTGCCATATACACAACTGTCCACATAAAAACACGCCCCTTTATTATTTATTACCCTAACTGAATCCAACAATGGCAACAAAGATCATAAATTAAGAAAAACCATCTAGCCTAACTATATATTATTCCAGGCTAAAAATCAATATAAAATTTAGTAAACAGTGGCATTTCAGCTATTTAACCCTTTATTACCTTGATAGTTTACATAACTTAACATTATCCTTGCCAAAACGCCGTTCCAGCTCTTCAATCAGGCATTTATTCAAATCAACCCAATATTCTCTTCCTAGAAGTTTTTTCTTATTATCTTTTACATCATAAAAACATACTGGTATATTACCTTCAAAAAATCTAAATAATGATTTTGTTGAGTCCATATTATTAATTTTATCAAAATCATTTACCCTGATATATATTATTTTTTCAGAATCAATTTCAATATTGTTATCTGCAGCTTTTATTCCATTACACTTATTATCTGCCTCATTTTCTTCTACAGTTTTCCGTAAAGGCATTACCTCTTCACAAATTATCTTGGGTTCTTCCTCTTCTTTAATACTCACCCTGCCTTTAATCAATACAATATTATCTTCTTTAATGAGAGAGGAATATTTATTTAACACCGTAGGAAAAACTATTACCTCCAGACTGCCATATAAATCCTCAAGATTAACGAAAGCCATTAAATTATTATTTTTAGTAGTTTTAGTTTTCTTTTCAGTTATTATTCCTCCAACAATAACATTAATTCCATCTTTTACACCTGATGCATTATCCATGTCAAATTCCTCATTGTCTGGTGATAATGAGTTAATATTCATACTTGAAAAAGTGGTAAGCCTGTTAAGCTCAGATTCATATTCACTTAAAGGATGCCCAGATACATATAGTCCAAGCATATCCTTTTCCATTGACAGAAGCACCTTTTTAGGATATTCAGGAATATCGGGAAATATTTCCGGCATTGTTATTTCTTCTTTAATACTACCAGGAAAATCGAATAATGAAAGCTGTCCTTCCATATTCATCTTGATTGAATTTTGAATCCCATCCATTATTTTTTCATAAGCATTGATAAGCTTGGACCTGTATACTCCCATGGAATCAAAAGCTCCAGCCCTTATCATGGATTCAATGCACCGCTTATTTATGTCCTTACCTCCCATCCTCTCACAAAAGTCAGTGAAATTCTTAAATTTGCCTCCCCTTTTTCGTTCATCAATTATTTCCTTTATTGCGTTCTCACCAACATTTTTTATAGCAGCAAGGCCAAATCTTATTTTCCCATTTACAACCGTAAATTTGGTAAGACTTTCATTTATATCAGGAGGAAGAACTTCAATATTCATTGCCTTACACTCATGTACATAGTGGGATACCTTGTCACTGCTTCCAAGGAAACTGTTCAGCAGAGCCGCCATAAATTCAACAGGATAGTAATATTTCAGCCAGGCGGTCTGATATGCAATTACAGCATATGCAGCCGCATGGGATTTGTTAAAAGCATAACTGGCAAAATCCAACATTTCATCAAATATCTTATTGGCTTTCTCTTCACTGAGACCTTTGTTTAACGCTCCGCAAACAATATAGTTTCCCTTCTCATCTTTAATGCCATAGATAAAGTTATGCCTTTCCTGTTTCATTACATCCATTTTTTTCTTTGCCATGGCTCTTCTGACAAGATCGGAACGGCCCAGGGAATAACCTCCCAACTCACGGACTATCTGCATTACCTGTTCCTGGTACACCATACAACCATAAGTAACGTCCAGTATTTTTTTCAGAATTGGATGATCATATTCTATATTTCCGGGATTGCTTTTATTCTTAATATATCTGGGAATCTGATCCATAGGACCCGGCCGGTACAAGGATATTCCGGCAATAATATCTTCCAGGGATGCCGGTTTCAATTCTTTTATAAATTGTGTCATTCCTGCACTTTCCAACTGGAATAATCCTGCCGTTTTCCCATCCCCTATCATTTTATATACAGAAGGGTCATCAGTATTAATTTTTTCTATATCTATTTCAATATCATGGTTAATCTTTATTAATTCAACAGCATCTCTGATTACTGTAAGAGTCCTGAGGCCGAGGAAATCCATTTTCAAAAGGCCTAACTCCTCCAAATGGCCCATGGGAAATTGTGTAGTAATAATATCATCATTTTTTTGAAGAGGTACATATTCAGTAATAGGATCTTTAGATATTACAACACCGGCTGCGTGAGTAGATGCATGCCTTGGCATACCTTCCAGAAGCCTTGCAGTATCAATAAGCTCCTTAACTCTCATGTCATCTTCATACAAATTCTTCAATTCGGGATTTATCTCCAATGCCTTATCAATATTCATCCCGATTTGAAAGGGTATCATTTTTGCTACAATATCTACATCGCCGTAGGGCATGCCAAGAGCCCGTCCAACGTCTCTTATGGCAGCTCTTGCAGCCATTGTTCCGAAAGTTATTATTTGTGCGACCCTTTCTTTACCATATTTTCTTATAACATAATCAATAACTTCCTGTCTTCTTTCAAAGCAGAAATCAATATCTATATCCGGCATGCTTACTCTTTCGGGGTTAAGAAATCTTTCAAAAATGAGGTTATAACGTAAAGGATCAATATTTGTTATTCCAAGACAGTAGGCTGCCAGGCTTCCTGCAGCTGAACCCCTCCCAGGTCCTACCATAATGCCGTTATCTTTTGCATATTTTATAAAATCCCATACTATTAGAAAATAATCTACATATCCCATGTCCCGAATTACAGATAGTTCATATTCAAGACGGTCTATCTTCTCTTGATCACATTCTTCACCATAAATCCTTCTAAGCCCTTCATAACATAATGACCTTAGATAATCAAAGGCTTCAGTTCCTTCAGGCACTTGGTATAACGGTAAATGAAGTTTATGGAATTCTAATTCCACATTACACATATCAGCTACTGTAACAGTATTATTGATAGCTTCAGGGAAATTTTTAAAAACTTCAGCCATTTCATCGGGTGATTTTAAATACACTTCATTGGTCTCAAATCTCATCCTGTCTTCATCATTAATGCTTTTTCCTGTTTGTATGCACAAGAGTATTTCATGGGCTTTTGCATCTGAACGGTTTAGAAAATGAACATCGTTTGTTGCAATTAATGGTATTCCTGTTTCCCGGCTCAATTTTATAATACCTTGATTTGCCAGGTTTTGATTTTCAATGCCATTCATCTGCATTTCCAGATAGAAATTACCCTCTCCAAAAATACTGTTGTATCTTATTGCAATCTCCTTTGCCTTATCATAATTGCCCTGAATAATGAATCGGGGTATATCTCCGGAGAGGCACGCGCTAAGGGCAATGATTCCATCACTATACTTCTCCAGAATCTCCATATCAATTCTCGGTTTATAATAAAAGCCCTCCAGAAAGCCTGCAGAAACAATTTTCATCAGGTTCTTATATCCTGTATTGTTTTTTGCGAGCAAAACCAAATGTCCCTGTTCTGAGTCCAGACCAGGTTCCCTGTCAAACCTGCTTCTTCTTGCTGTATAAACTTCGCACCCAAGGATAGGCTTTATCCCCTCTTTAATTGCTTCTTTATAAAAATCTATGACACCATACATAACACCATGGTCTGTAATGGCGATGCTTTTCATACCTAATTCCTTGGTCCTCTTTATTAACTCAGCAATTCTGCCGGCACCGTCAAGGAGACTGTATTGCGTATGCACATGCAAATGGACAAAATCCTGCAGCTAAACCACCCTCCCTCTTGCTCAGTCCCTCTTTTATGGGGAAATAATCTCTGGAAGAATAATTTTCATCGACCACTAAGCAATACTTCTGAGGAAAGTGCATTTATGCCCTATCCCTAAAGACATTTCAATCAAATGCATCTTTCCGATGCTATTGAAAATTATTCTGGAAGAGACTATTTCCCCATATTTATTATAACACATTCCCTGATACCTGCATAAAATGATATGAAATCTACAATTTAAGGAGGAAAAACCCTATGCAAAATAGAGGACCATATTCTTGGGGAATTCCTATGCAGCAACAATACGGTAGAACACCTAATAATATACCTTTTATGATAAATCCGGAAAAATACAGTACATACCTTCCCAATTTTAGTACTATGGCTGATAATATTTACACTTATCCAAATAATCTGCCCGGTGCCCTTGAATTAATAAAGGAAGCAGTTGTTGGTGAAACTGAAGATAGAAATCTTTATGAATTTCTGTCTATTGTTGCTCCCACCAAAGAAGAGAAAAATTTAATAAAAGGTATTATGGAAGATGAAGTAGAACATTTTGAATTATTCAGGCAAATATATTATGAACTTACAGGGCAAATGCTCCCTGCCCCTAAAGAAACCAAAATAAAAAAGCCCTCCTCTTATTGCGAAGGTATAAAAAAAGCATTAACAGGAGAGCAGAATACGTCATATAAATATGCTAAAATTCTTTTTGCCATGTCAAACAGAATTCATATGATGAAACTCGTAAAAATAATATTGGATGAACTCAGGCATGGAACTTTATTTAATTATATTTACTCAAAAAACAGGTGTAAATAAATATTTTAAACTCCCAACAGTTTCCCTACAACATAAATAACGCTGTTTTTAAGTTCCTCAAGCTTCTCTTTTGAAGAATTTAATTCTGATGAAGAAACGCCGAAATACACCTTAATTTTAGGTTCTGTACCTGATGGCCTTATGCAGAACCAGCAGCTTTCCTCCAATTCATAGTAAAGAACATTTGAACTGGGAAGCATGAGGCTTTCTTCATTGCCTGAATCCAAATCAATTCTTTTCTTTAAGAGGTAATCTCTTATTGCTTTAACCTTGAAGCTGTTAAAACCGGATGGTTTTAGCTCTCTCAGTTCATTCATGCAGGCTTCTATTCTTTCTATCCCTTCTTTACCTTTTAGAGTATATGATTTAACTTCTTCAAGGTAATACCCATATTTCCGGTATAATTCCTCAAGCCCTTCAAGCAGAGTCATTCCCCTTGCTTTATATAATGCCGCCATATCAGCTATCAGCATTGAGGAAACGACACCATCTTTATCTCTTACAAAGGTACCTGCAAGATAGCCAAAGCTTTCTTCGAATCCAAACAGATATTTCTCATGGCCAAATTCATCCATTTCTTTTATTTTTTCTCCGATAAACTTAAATCCCGTCAATACTTCAACAATCTTAACGTTATAAAATTCCGCAATTGCCCTTGCCATTTCGGTGGTAACTACAGTTTTGGCTACAAAACCATTAGGAGGAAGCTTTTCATTCTTTTTTAAACTGGAGAGTACATATTCCATTAGCAAGCAACCAGTCTGGTTTCCAGTCAGCATAATATACTGGTTCCGGCGGTCTCTTACCATCACACCAATTCTGTCGCAGTCCGGATCAGTTGCTATTATTATATCTGCACCTTCTTTTTCCGCCAGTTTAATAGCGTGGGTAAAAGCAGCCTTATCCTCTGGATTGGGAGTTTTGACGGTTCTAAATTCAGGATCAGGATGCTCCTGTTCCGGCACTACCAGCACATCAGTAAAACCTTTTTCCTGCAGAATCCTTCTTACAAGCTTATTTCCGCTTCCATGAAGTGGAGTATACACTATTTTTAATGTGGAAGCCGTTTCTTTCATATCACTATAATCAGAGGATAATTGCTTTAATCTTTTTATATATTCATCATCAATTTCTTTACCGATAATGTTCAATAAATTCTTGCCAATAGCCTCTTCCCTGCTTATTACTTTTATGCAGGAGAAATCATTAATTTTATTAATTTCATCAAGTACCGCCTGCGAACATTCAAGAGATAGCTGTGCACCATCCTGGCCATATACTTTGTAGCCATTGTATTCTTTTGGATTATGACTTGCGGTTATAACCACTCCCGCAAATGCTTTGAGAAATCTCACAGCAAATGACAGCTCAGGAGTAGGTCTTAATTCATCAAAAAGGTAAGTCTTTATTCCATTTGCTGTGAATACCAATGCTGCTTCCAAAGCAAATTCTGATGATTTTTTACGGGAATCATGGGCAATCACAATACCCTTTTGGGCTGCATCATTTTTCTGCTGATGAATATAGTTTGCCAGCCCCTGAGAAACTTTTCTGACAGTGTATTTATTAATTCTGTTTGTTCCTGCTCCTATTATTCCCCTCAATCCACCGGTGCCAAATTCAAGATCTTTATAAAAACGGTCTTCTAATTCCTTAGAATTATCTTTTATACTAATAAGCTCTTTTTTTGTTTCTTCGTCAAAATATTCATTTTCCAGCCACAGTTTATAAATCTCATTAACATTTCTCATATAGCATTATCTCCGTTTCAGTATTGAATTCAGCAGCAAATACTATTAATAAAAATATATAAAATAATTACATAAATAAATAATATAATTATATACAATTTTCTGCATTTTAGTATAACATAAATACCAGGTATTTCAATAATTGATATTCGTTTCTTATTCTTTTGAAAGCAGGTTAAAATGTAATAATTATTGTTACACCTGCCAAGATATAATATAATTATTCCAAAAGATTATTAATTTTATAAAATTCATAAAAAATTAAAGTTAAAGAGGAGAAGAAAAATGATAATAATTGGTGAAAAGATTAACAGTACTTTAAAAGCAGTAAGGCCCGCCATTGAAAGTTATGATACTGCATCAATACAAGACCTTGCAAAAAGACAAGTACTTGCTGGAGCTAATTATATCGACGTTAATGCAGGAATGTTTCTGGATGACGAACCCCAACGTCTGGAATGGCTGGTTAAAACTGTACAAGAGGTAACTGACGTCCCCCTTTCAATAGACTCTCCAAACCCTGTAGCTATTGAAAGAGCATTAAAAGCAAATAAAGTCAGTAAACCTATTATCAATTCCATAACAGATGAAAAAGATAGGTTCGATTCCATACTGCCTCTTATTCTCGAATACAATACTGGAATAATTGCTTTGTGTATGGATGACAGCGGAATGCCTGAAACTGTTGATGAAAGAGTAACTATTGCAGAAAGGCTGATTTCAAAGCTTACAGGTCAAGGCATCAATATAAGTGATATATACATTGACCCAATGGTAAGGCCTATCGGAACAGGTTCTCATTATGGGATAGTAGCTATTGAAACAATCCGTAAAGTAAAAACCGAATTTCCTGATGTACATATTACTTGCGGATTGAGCAATGTTTCCTTTGGTATACCTGCCAGAAAGCTTATGAATCAGACTTTTCTGGTTGCAGCTATGTCTGCAGGTATGGATGGAGCAATTCTAGATCCACTTGACAAAAAACTTATGTCTTTCTTATATGCTGCTGAGGCATTGTTGGGAAGAGATGAATACTGTATGAACTATCTTACAAAATTCAGAGAAGGAGAGCTGGAATACTAACTCCTAAAAAGTAGAATAATGAAGGTCCTGGGAATAGTAACAGAATATAATCCATTTCATAACGGTCATAAATATCATATACAAGAATCTATCAAGCTTTGCAGTGCTGATTATGTTGTCAGTGTTATGAGTGGAAATTTTATTCAGCGCGGAGAACCGGCTATTGTGAATAAATGGTCGAGAACCCATATGGCTCTTAATGAAGGAGTTGACCTTGTACTTGAGTTGCCAGTTATCTATGCTATGAGCAGTGCTGAATTTTTTTCTTTTGGGGCTGTTAAAATTCTGGATAGCCTTGGTATAGTAGACTATATCTGTTTTGGAAGTGAGTCCGGTAATATCAGGCAGTTAGATCTTATTGCAGAAATTCTCTCCGATGAACCAGAAGAATACACACAGCTTTTAAAGAAATATCTTGATTCTGGGCTCTCTTTCCCCTCCGCCAGGGAAAAAGCCCTGTCAGATTATTTTTCACAACACTTAGTCAGAATTGATAATATTAGTGAAATAATGTCCTCTTCAAATAATATCCTTGGAGTAGAATATCTTAAGGCAATTAAAAGATTAAAAAGCCCCATTGTACCAAAGACAATACCCCGTATTGGTAATACCTATAACACCGGGTATGTAACTGGTAATATATCCAGTGCTACATCAATAAGGAAAAGCTTTTCAAAAGCTAACCATAACCTTGTTTCAGATATACTGGAACAAACTATGCCTAAAAGGTGTATTGAGATACTTAAACAGGAAATCGACAGCGGTCGCGGACCTATACTTCCTGAAAATTTTGAAAGCATTATTCTTGCTTTCTTAAGAAAGATGTCTTCTGAAGAAATTGCAGCTATGCCATATGTAAATGAAGGATTGGAAAACAGAATAAAATTATCTGCCTCAGTTTCCGGAACTTTAAATGAACTGATTGAGGCTATCAGTACAAGGAGATACCCTAAAACCAGAATTCAAAGGATTCTGTTTTACTCATTAATTGGAATTTCAGATAAAGAGTTCAAATTATTTAATAATCATGGCGGCCCGCAATATATAAGGGTGCTGGGTTTTAATTCAAAAGGCAGGCACCTGCTTTCCTTAATAAAAGAAAAAGCCCGGCTTCCTATTATAGTAAAAACCGCAAATTTTAAAAATCATTGCAACCCTCTGGTTTCACGTATGCTGGAGATTGAATCCAACTCAACAGATTTATATGTACTGGGATTTAGTAATCCTGAATATAGGAAGGCAGGCCAGGAATACACAAACAATGTAGTTATAATGTAGAGGAACAGGACACTTGCTTTCATCACAATATAGATTTTTACATAATAAGGGGAGCCTATGCTCCCCTTGCGAATAACAAGATGTTTCAAAATTCTTTAAGTTGCTACAGCTTCAGTGCCAGATTTTGATCTTTTTGTTTTGTTAAAAAGTTCTACTGTATTAAAGAAAGCGTCAATATTTTCTACTGGTGTGCCAGGAGGAATGTCACAGCCTGAAGATATTACAAAATTTTTGTAACCTTCTGCTTTCTCAAGCAATTCCCAGGTTTTATTTCTTACATCCTCTGCAGTCCCATTTTTAAATACTCTTGCAGGGTCAATATTACCAAAAGCAATCCTGTCTTCAGTAATCTGTGGCAATATATCCATCATATTTACTGCGTTTCCAAAGTGAAAACCCATGGCTCCTGTTGACAACAAAGAAGGAACCAGATTTGTTGTGTTACCGCAATTGTGAAGTATTACCATAAAATACTCATCCTGTACAGCATCTACAATTCTTTTAACATAAGCAGATGAAAATTCATCGCATTGGGATGGTGATAACAGTCCAGCAGCCGGTTCTGCCATAATAATCCCATTGGCACCTGCTTCCTTAAATGCCTTTGCAAATGCTATTAAAAATTCTGTGGTTTTATTTAGCAAAGCATGTATTACTTCAGGCTCAAGTAGCAGATCTACCATTATCTCAGTCATATCATATAACCTGGCAGCTAGTGAAAATGGACCTATCTGGCCACCGAAAACAGGACGGTCCATTATGTTCTGTGATGCCAGTTCTGCTGCCTTAACGTATTCGGCAGTTCTTCCATCGCCCATAGCAGGTATTTTAAGTGCATTTACTGATTCAATATCTCTTACGATTCTTGCTGATACTGTAGGAACATCCTCATCAGAATAATTAATTGCACTTCCAAAAGCTTCTGCTTCAACCGACAGATCCATTATTGTTACAGCTGCAGCAGAAGGATACTTGTCTGCAAGTGCCTTAATACATTCATACTGACTTTTTCCACTCTTTACAACCTCAGTTATAGTTTTGTTTACTAATGGGAGACCTGGATATGTCATTATGGGCATAGCCTTCCTGTAGGTAGAATTAGAAATATCCAGCATCCAATTTTTCATATTCCATTTCATTTGGTCCACCTCGTTTCATGATGAAAATATAATGTTGACTTAGATTGCTGCATTTAAGTCTTATATCATTTTAAACCCCGAATAAAAAATAATATTTTATTTATTTATGATAATTTGTATTTTTTTTAACAAATACCTCTCAAACTGCATATAGGTAAAAAAGTACAAAAAAATGCTATTTTTTTCAATACCCTCTTACGCTTTAATAGTATGATAAAATGTGTAAACAGGGATAATCCTATATAAACCATTTACTTAATACTTTGTAATAACTATAATTATATTAATATCACTTGAAAACAGCTTAATTATCTATAAAATCTAATGAAAGAGTTGAGGGAATGAATTTCAGCTTCGGAAACAATGCATTAGAGTATATAGGGTTTAATCTGGAAAATGCTATAAAATGTGTTGATGCATATAGTATTTCTACCAATGTGAGAACTATCATTATTGACAGCCAAGGAGAAACCATTTATGAATCCTGCGGGAATAAAAAGCTGTGTAAAGTCTGCAAAAGCATATCAACTGCAGGAGAAAGTTCTCAAAGCTGCTCAAAGGCCCATTTGTACGGCAGCTATCAGGCTGAAAGATTTGGTGGAAAGTATGTGTTTTTTTGTCCTATGGGATTTACTCACTGGGCATCCCCCATTACCCTTGACGGCATGATGAAAGGAGCCGTACTTGGCGGTCCTGTTAATATGATTGAACCAGAAGATTTTCTTATTGATGATTTAATCATAAGAAACAATGTAAGCGAGCAACAGTTGGCCAGTATAAAAGAAAATATTCATGAGATACCTGTAATTAATCCAGAAAGGGTAAATCATTTGTCTGAGCTTCTTTTTATAGTTGCTGCGCATATATCAGATATACAACCTTCAAGATATCTCGAAGAAAGAGAGTTTAATGAGCATCATTCCGGTATTTCAGAATATATCCACTATATTAAAACCATGGGTGGAGATGACAAGAATATTCCAAGTTACCCCCTGGATAAAGAAAAGGAACTTCTTTATTTAATTTCTATAGGAGATAAAGCTGGTTCTCAAAAGATTCTTAATGAAATTTTCGGTCATATTTTCTTTTCTACAGGAGGAAATTTTAACGTAATTAAAGCCAGGGTTCTTGAATTAATTGTTCTTCTTTCACGGGCAGCTCTTGAGGGTGGTGCTGATGTAGAGCAGATATTTGGATTAAATTATAAATTTCTAAATCAGATACATGGGTTTACAAGCATTGAAGAACTAAGTTTCTGGTTGTCAAAGATTATGGCCAGATTCACAGACTGCGTATTTAATCTAGCAGGAGTAAAACATGTTGATGTAATTTACAGGGCTATTAATTATATAAAACATAACTATATGAAAAAAATAACCCTTGAAGAAGTAGCTTCCCATGTATACCTTAGTCCATCATATTTTAGTAAAATTTTTAAAGAAGAAATGAAATATAGCTTTAATGCCTACTTAAATTATGTTAGGATTGAAATGAGTAAAAAATTGTTACTTGATGATTCCATAGACTTAATTGAAGTATCAAATATGGTAGGTTATGAAGATCAAAGTTATTTTTCAAAGGTCTTTAAGAAGATTACCGGGATAAGTCCTGGAAAATATAGAGAATCCCGTGGCCAGCACAGGCCTGGAGGATCGCAGTAACCATTATTTAGTTCCTATGCATGCTCAAAATATTTATAATGCATGCTTATGATAAAATAGTAAGTTATTATTTAGGAGGGGATATTTTTGAGTATTTTAAATGAAATTTCAATCAGTTTACAACAAGGTAAAGCTAAAGTAGTAAAAGAGCTTGTACAAAAAGCAATTGATGAAGGCATCGATGTTAAAACTATTCTTGAAGAAGGTTTGCTCGCAGGCATGAATGTAATCGGGCAAAAATTTAAAAACAATGAAGTATATGTTCCTGACGTACTTATCGCAGCCAGAGCAATGAATGCAGGTACTGAACTCTTAAAGCCTTTATTGGCTTCAGGTGGAGTAAAGGCAAAAGGAAAAGTTGTTATTGGTACTGTTAAAGGAGACCTGCATGATATAGGCAAAAACCTGGTAAGAATGATGATGGAAGGTAAAGGCTTAGAGGTTATTGATCTTGGTATCGATGTACCTACAGAAAAATTTATTAAAACAGCTATAGAAACTCAGGCTCAAATTATAGCTTGTTCTGCTCTTCTTACTACCACTATGAACGAAATGAAAAATGTAGTTGAAGCAGCCAAAGCCGCAGGAATAAGAGATAATGTTACTATTATGGTAGGTGGAGCACCTGTTAACGAAAATTTCTGCAAGAGTATTGGAGCAGATATTTACACAGCTGATGCTGCTTCAGCAGCAGACGAAGCCGCAAAAGTGTGCGGGAACTAAGAAAATCAGACAAAAGGTTTTGGGTCACACCTTGCTCGGGCATAGTGGAATCAAACTCGCTTCGCTCGGGGATTCAGTGGGGGTCTTGCAATCCCCCACTGAAAAATGGCATTATTACAATTTACATCAATTCAGCTCCCGCTTATAGAAGCGAGAGACTTCTTAATATTTGGTAAAATTTCTTTAGACCTAATTAACGTATCTGTTTACATCGTCCAGAGTGATCCCTTGATGCAGTGCAATATTCAAACCATTAGCAATAACTTTGGCCACTCTTTCAACAACTTCATCTATTTCTTTTGGAGTAACAATCAAGTCACCCACATGAGGCTTAAGCAATTCCTGTATCATTAAGTATTTCTCTTCCCTGTCTACTGCTTTAAGCATATTGTAAAATTCCGATCCCTTTTCAGATTGTTTTATAAGGCTGTCCAAAACTAAATCTATGGCATCATTTGCCATTGTAGCCGCATCCACAACCGTAGGAACTCCTATAGAAATAACCGGCCTTCCCATAGTTTCATGAGATATGTCCATTCTCTTGTTCCCTACTCCCGATCCAGGAGAAATGCCTGTATCCGCTATCTGAATTGTAGTATTAACACGTTCCATTTTTCTTGAAGCCAGGGCATCTATGGCAACAATTACATCAGGTTGCACTTTTTCTACAATGCCCTTTACTATCTCTCCCGTTTCAATACCAGTAATACCTAATACACCAGGTGCAACGGCACAAACAGGTCTTACGCCCTCGTCCACTTGTTCAGGGACATATTCCAATAAGTGCCTGGTTACCATAACATAAGAAACAACTTTAGGTCCAAGTGAATCCGGAGTGACATTCCAGTTTCCAAGGCCGACTATCAGAATAACTGAATCATTTTTTAACTTTAATAAACTTACCAGTTCTTTTGCAAGTGCTCTGCAAGAGTTTTCATAAAGGTCCTGATCATTATGCCTTAAACCTGGTATTTCAAGGGTAATATAATTCCCCATTGGTTTACCTATTGCAGCCTCTCCTGTCGGAGAAGTTACTTTTACACGTGTTATCCTAATTTCATCAGTTCCGTCATGCTCCACTTCAATACCGGGCATCTCCTTAACTTCATCCGCTCTTCTCTGTGTTTCCTCCTTAACCAGCTCATGAGCCTCAAGTGCTAAGTCAGTTCTGCGATTTTTTTTGTCACTCATTGAACCACGAACCAATCCTTTCTTAAAATGTTATAATCAATTTCTTAACCTTTTGTGCCATGTTATTCTATATAACGCATATGACATTTTTAATTATTTTCCCATATAACATGCAAAATAATTCAAAATAATTATGAAGATAATATATTTGTTACAACAACTTTTTTAGGTATATAACATATTTGCAATGTTGCGGTCAATTGAAAAGTTTATTTCCACTTTGCAAAAGTAAATTCCACAGAATGTATAATGGTAGAACAAAACTACGTATAAGCTGATTTTGATTGGTTTATTTTATGAATATTTTTAGTGCTTTTTAGC
>DULL01000108.1 GCA_012840395.1 Clostridiaceae bacterium
AAGTGTTTTCTCAATGACAGTATACCTTTTAAGCTGCTCTTGTGACATTAGATAATACACCTTGCCCTTCATAGTGACATTTTATCAAAATAATTAACAAGGTGACATTATCATAAAATAAACACAATAATTTGATTAAAATAATTGATATATGTTAATAATAATGATATAATACTAGTTGACTTAAGGATATATATTTTTTTCGAAGAGTGGGCTTATCCCACTCTTTCGTATTATGTCCTTGTTAAAGTCAATATTTTGGAGGATTTATGTATGTCAAAGAAAAAAATTGAAGGAATAGTAACTGAGTTAGCACAAGAGATTGTGGAGAAATATTCTTTTGAATTAGTGGATGTTGAGTTTGTTAAAGAGGGAATGGCTTGGTATTTAAGGGTATACATTGATAAACCCCAGGGCATTACCATAGATGATTGCCAGATTGTAAGCCAGGAATTGGATAAAGTATTAGATGAGAAGGACCCTATAAGTCAGAGTTATATTCTGGAGGTTTCATCACCTGGCCTGGACCGGCCTTTAAAAAAAGACAGGGATTTCGAAAGGTATAAGGGAGAAACAGTTGAAGTAAAACTTTTTCAGCCTATAGATAAAGTTAAGGTTTTTGTTGGAGAATTGGAAGGTTTGATAGACAATAAAATCAGAATTAGACAGAATGGATCACAAATTTTAGAATTTGATAGAGATAAAGTAGCTTTGGTTAAAAGAGTTGTTAAATTTTAATAAATAATAATTTAATAATTAAATAGGGAAAGTGGGAGGTTAGTGGAATGAGCGCAGAGTTAATACATGCGTTAGAGCAGTTGGAGAGGGAAAAGGGAATAGATAAGGAAACAATAATCGAGGCCATAGAAGCGGCCTTGCTCTCTGCATATAAGAGAAATTTTGGTTCAACACAGAATGTCAGGATTAATATAGATAGAGAAACAGGAGCAGTAAAAGTTTTTACACTGAAAAAAGTGGTTGCCAATCCAAAGAATGAAGCAACGGAGATATCCCTTGAGAATGCGAAAAAAATAAATCCAAGTTTGGAAATAGACGATGTTGCAGAAATAGAGGTAACTCCAAGGAAGTTTGGAAGAATAGCTGCCCAGACTGCCAAGCAGGTAGTTGTTCAACGCCTTAAGGAGGCAGAAAGAGGGATTATATACGATGAATTCTATAATAAAGAAGATGAAATTGTAACTGGGATTATTCAGAGAGCAGAGAAAAGAAATCTGATTATTGACATGGGAAGAGCGGAAGCTGTATTGCCTCCTCAGGAACAAACCCCGGGAGAAGAATACCGCTTTAATGATAGGCTGAAGGTTTATATTGTTGAAGTAAAAAAGACCTCAAAAGGGCCTCAAATTACTGTTTCGAGGACGCATCCCGGATTGGTAAAAAGATTATTTGAACTTGAAGTTCCTGAAATCCATGATGGTACAGTTGAGATAAAGAGTTTGTCGAGAGAACCTGGCTCCAGGACTAAAATAGCTGTTTTCTCAAAAGATGAAAATGTGGATCCTGTTGGAGCATGTGTAGGACAGAAAGGAACAAGAGTCCAGGCAATAGTTGATGAACTTAGGGGAGAAAAAATTGATATTATAAAATGGAGTAGTAATCCTGCGGAATATATATCCAACAGTTTGAGCCCTGCCAAGGTGGTTAGGGTTGATATTGATGAAGCGGAAAAAAGTGCAAGGGTAATAGTACCTGACTACCAGTTGTCTTTGGCTATTGGCAAGGAAGGGCAGAATGCAAGGCTTGCAGCCAAACTAACAGGCTGGAAAATTGATATTAAGAGTGAATCCCAGTTAAGAGCAACCATTGAACAGCAATTATTAAATTATGACGAGAATTATAAGCCTGACTTCTTTGAAGATGACATTAGATAGTTTTTCAGAGATGGAAGGAATGGTGATTCAATGTGAAACAACGAAAAATTCCTATGCGTATGTGCCTGGGTTGCCATGAAATGAAGCCTAAAAAAGAACTTGTCAGGGTAGTTTGCAATAAGGAGAACGAGGTTAGTGTTGATTTAGTTGGCAAGAAGCCCGGCAGAGGTGCATACATTTGCAGAAATATAGATTGCTTTGTAAAAGCAAGGAAGGGAAAAAAATTTGAAAAAGCTTTTGAAACATCAATAAGTGACGAGGTATATGATCTATTGGCAAAACAAGTGGAGGGAGATAGTGTTCAATAAAATATATGGATTTCTGGGCTTGGCTGCTAAAGCAGGTCAGGTTGTATCGGGCGATGATACCTGCGAAAGAGCTATCCGCTCCGGTAAAGCAAAACTTGTTATAGTTGCCGAAGATGCAACGGATAATACTAAAAAAAAGTTTAATAATATTTGTATGCATAAAAAAGTTGACATAGTGTTTTATGGCAAGAAAGAGCTTCTTGGCAAATATATAGGGAAGGATGTGCGTTCGGTATTGACTATAACCAACGAGGGTTTTGCGGCACGCTTAAGAGAACTGACCCAAAGTTCTAGAGTTGAAAATGGGGGTGAATAGATTGGAAAAGGTTAGAATTTATGAACTAGCGAAAGAACTGAATACAACAAGTAAAAGGCTTATAGAAAAGTTGGCTGAAATAAATATAATAGTAAAAAATCATATGAGTCTTCTGGAAGAACATGAGATTAAAGCTCTGTATAAACATATAGGTGTTATTCAGCAGGATAGTGAAGCAAAAGAAGAAGAAAAGAAAATGCCAGAAGCTCAGCCATCAGTAGAAAGTAATAGAAACTTAAAGAATATTAAGAAGAATGCACCGAGAATTATCAGGACTACAGAAATAAGAGTTGATTCCGAAAAGAAAGAAAAAACCGTTCCTCCCAGTACGAAGGCATCAGGTAACCGGAGTGGCAAATATAATAATTCTAAAAGAGATTTTGTAAGAGTTGCTGATGATAATTCAGGATTAAGAGCTGGGTTTGTAAGAGATACAGGATACGACTCTATAATGGAGTTGATATCTTTAAATAAGAAAAAGAATATAAAACAGAGTGATGAAAGCAAGAAGCCGCAAAGCTATGAGGAAATAAAACAAGAACTTAAACAGGAACCTAAACAGGAAATAAAGCATGAAGTAAAACAAGGGATAAAGCAGGAAGTAAGGCAAGAAATCAAACCTGTGGCTAAACAAGAAGCCAAGCTTGAAATCAAGCCAGAATCTAAACATGAAGCTAAGTCTGAAGTTAAGCCTGAGGTTAAACCTGAAACTAAGCAGGAAGTTAAGCCGGAAATTAAACAGGAAATAAGACAAGATATCAGGAAGGATCTCATTGCCGGCAACAAGACAGCTTCTCAGGCACATGAGCAGATAGACAAAAGAGTGGACGCTGCAAAACAGGAAACTAAACTTATGCAGGAAGAACAAAAAACCGAAAAAAGCCTGGAACAGAAGACTGTTCAAATACATGAGCAAGCTGCTGAAAAGAAAGAAGACACACATATTAGTAAAGTTGACTTCACCCATGAATCTGCTTCTGTCATAAACAATGAAGCAAAGCCAGAAGTTGCTGTTGTCAATAGAACTGAGCCAAGGGAGCAACAGGGGGAAGCTGCTGAGCATCACAGGGTTAATGTTGAGAAATTTAGTAAAGGCATTAAAGAGGATAAGACTATATCAAATATTAATCAGAATGAAAAAGATGCTCCCAAATCTGGTAGCAAACAGCCAGAAAAAACTATTGAGATTTCAAAGCCTGATCTTACTGCATCCAAGAAAGAACTAGGCAGTCAGCGAAGTGAACTAAAGCGTGACTATTTAGAAAAAGAATTTGTAAAAGGAGAGAAGAAGGTTTCCAAGAAGGATATCCTTTCCAATCAGGGCGGAAGAACCAAGAAAATCAAGCCCAAGGCTTTTATGCTTCATGACAAAAGGGGGTTATCCGAGGTTCTTTCAGAAGATTTTATATACGATGAATTTTTAATTGATGAACAGGAGCTTAAAAAATCAAGGAAGGTACAAAAACCTAAAAAAGAATCAAAAGTTAATGCGAATACTTCAGTTAGCGAAGAAAAAACCAAGAATATTCCCCATAAAGCAGCTGTTTCCTCTATAAAAATACCTGAAAGTCTAACAGTGAAAGATTTTGCTGAAGCTTTAAAGAAAACATCTACCGAGATTATTAAGAAGCTCATGAGTATGGGTCTCATGGTAACAGTAAACCAGGAAATTGATTTTGATACTGCAGCTATTGTAGCTGATGAATTTAATATAAAGGTTGAGAAGGAAGTCGTTATTAACGAGGAAGATATCTTATTTGACGAAACTGAAGATGATGAAAGCAAATTAAAACCAAGGCCACCTGTAGTGGTAGTCATGGGTCATGTTGACCATGGAAAAACTTCTCTCCTTGATGCTATAAGACAAACCCATGTAACTGAAAGTGAAGCAGGTGGAATAACACAGCATATTGGTGCGTACACAGTAACAATTAACAATAGAATTATTACATTCCTTGATACTCCGGGACATGAAGCCTTTACTTCCATGAGAGCAAGGGGAGCACAGGTAACAGATATTGCCATACTGGTAGTTGCAGCTGATGATGGTGTTATGCCACAGACTATTGAGGCAATAAATCATGCTAAAGCAGCAAATGTATCGATAATAGTTGCTATTAATAAAATAGATAAACCTGATGCAAATCCTGAGAGAGTAAAGCAGCAGTTGGCAGAGTATGGACTCCTCATTGAGGAATGGGGTGGAGATGTAATAGCGGTACCTGTTTCAGCTAAGCAAAAGACAAATATTGACCAGCTTCTTGAAATGGTACTACTTACTGCAGATATTATGGAACTTAAGGCTAATCCTGACAGACAGGCTAAGGGTACTGTAATTGAAGCAAAACTTGATAAGAACAGAGGTCCTATTGCAACCTTACTGGTTCAAAGAGGTACATTGAATGTTGGGGATACAATTATAACAGGCAGCATTATGGGAAGAGTAAGAGCAATGGTTGACGATAAGGGCAAAAACATTAAGAGTGCAGGACCTTCAACTCCTGTTGAGATACTTGGATTGCCTGAAGTACCTGAAGCGGGAGAAACGTTCTATGTAATTACCGACGAAAAAGTTGCCAAGAGCCTGATAGAAAAGAGAAAGAACAAGCAGAGAGAAGAGCAGCTTAAGTCAACGGCAAAAATTTCTCTTGAAGATTTGTATAATCAAATTCAAGAAGGTAAAGTTAAGGATTTGAATATAATAGTAAAAGCTGATGTTCAGGGATCAGTTGAAGCTATAAAACAAGCACTTGAAAAACTGACTAATGAAGAGGTAAGAATTAATATTATTCATGGTGGAGTAGGTGCGGTCAATGAATCAGACGTTACCCTTGCAAGTGTATCCAATGCAATAATTATTGGGTTTAATGTGCGGCCGGGACCTAATGTTATGGAAATTGCGGAAGATCACAAGGTTGATGTCAGGTTATACACAGTAATTTATGAGGCTATTGAAGATATAGAGAAAGCCATGAAGGGTATGCTCGAACCCACCTTTAAGGAAGTTGTCCTTGGGCATGCAGAAATAAGGCAGCTATTCAAAGCATCAGGTGTAGGAACAATAGGTGGAGCATATGTAACTGACGGAAAAATTGTAAGAAATTCAGGAGTCAGAATTGTTAGAAATGGTATAGTTGTGCATGAAGGCAAACTTGCTTCACTTAAGAGGTTTAAAGACGATGTAAGAGAAGTTGCGCAAGGTTTTGAATGTGGTTTGTCAATTGAAAGATTTAATGATATTAAAGAAGGAGATATTGTAGAATCCTATATAATGGAAGAAGTAAAAAGAGAATGAGAGGCGGTGCTGATATATGGCAAATAGGATTAGCAGAATATCTGAGGAGATAAAGAGGGAAATAAGTAATATTATCCAAAATGAGCTTAAGGATCCAAGGCTGCCTCAGATAGTTAGCATTACTTCTGTAGATACCACCAAGGATTTAAGGTATGCAAAAGTATACGTAAGTATACTGGGAAGTGAGGAAGACAAAAAGAATGCTATGGATGCATTAAAGAGTGCCGCAGGTTATATAAGGCGTGAAATTGGCCACAGGGTACAAATCAGATATACTCCTGAAATACTTTTTGAGCTTGATGATTCTATTGAACGAGGAATATACCTGAGCAAGCTTATTGATGATACAATGAAGGGAAAATGAGGGGCTGCAGTATAACATGATATTTAATAGTCTGGCTTCAGAGATCAATAAAGCTGAAAGTATTGCAATTTTACCACATATTTCAGCAGACGGAGACGGATTGGGTTCAAGCTTTGCTTTGGGACTGGCTCTTAGAAAAATGAATAAACAAATCAAAGTTTTTCTTGAAGAGCCAATTCCATTTATATATGATTTTCTCCCAGGAAAAGAATTAACAGGAATTATTACCCAAGAACCTGAAAACTGCGATATAGAATATGACCTGGCTATTGCTTTAGATACAGGAAGCCTGGACAGGCTTGGGAAGAGAGCTGCAATATTCAAAAACTCAAGAGTTACTTTGAATATTGACCATCACAGTACAAATTCTGAATTTGCCCACATAAATTATGTACGCGCAGAAGTGTCATCTGTTGGTGAGATAATATACAGGTTGCTTAATACTTTGAATGTGGATATCGACAGGGATATTGCAGCATGTCTCTATGTTTCTATTTCAACTGATACCGGAGGATTCAGATACAGCAATACAAAGCCTGAAACTCATAGAATAGCTGCAGAGCTTATAGAAAAAGATATTAATGTATCAGAAATATCCCAGAGAGTATTTGAAACTAACTCTCTGGAAAAAGTGAAACTCATGGCACATACAATAAATTCCTTGCAGCTGTTTTATGGAGGAAAAGTAGCGGTTACAGCAATTACAGATGAAATCATTAAGAGTGTTGGTGCCAAAGACGAAGATAGCGAAGGTTTAGTAAACATAGCCAGAAGTATTCAAGGCGTTGAGGTTGCTGTAATGCTAAAAGAAAATAGTGATCATACCATAAAAGTAAACTTAAGATCTAATAATTATATTGATGTGGCTGCTGTTGCCAATCACTTTTCGGGAGGAGGACATAAAAGGGCAGCGGGATGCATTATTAAAGCCAGCCTCGAGGAAGCAAAAACAATGCTTCTGGATAAGATTAAAAATGTACTGATGAGTTGATAAAATTTATGAATGGTATAATTAACGTTTTAAAACCACCCGGCATGACTTCTTTTGACGTGGTTTCATATTTACGGGGCCTATTAAAGCAAAGAAAAATAGGACACACTGGGACCCTTGACCCCGGTGCGGTGGGAGTGTTGCCTATATGTTTTGGCAGTGCTACAAAAGCAATTGATTACATAATGAACAAAAATAAGATTTACAGGGTTGAGTTGACTCTTGGAACTGAAACTGATACCCAGGATTCCTTCGGAAATGTTATTAATACATGTGAAGTAAAAGTTTCTGAACAGGATATAATAAATGTCATTAACAGCTTTAAAGGAAAGTACCTGCAGGTACCACCTATGTATTCTGCAATTAAAGTAAATGGGAAAAAATTATATGAGCTGGCCAGAAAAGGTGTGGAAATAGATAGGAATCCCAGAGAAGTTGAAATATATAAAATTGAAATTATCCGACAATCAAAGGGAAGAGTGCTTTTTGATGTGAGTTGCTCAAAAGGTACCTATATGAGGACTTTGTGTTCAGATATAGGTAAAAAGCTGGGTTGTGGAGCACATATGTCTTTTTTGGTCAGAATGGCTGTTGGAAATATGCATATCTACTCTGCATTAACTCTTGAAGATATATTATATTTTTATAAAACAAAACAATTAGACAGTAAAATTATTAAAATTGATAGCGTTCTTGAAGAGTATAAGCCTGTTATGCTCAATAGTTTTGAAGAGAGAAAGTTTAGTAATGGGGCCGCTGCAAAAATTTGCGGTAATTTTTTCAAAACAGGTGAGTTGGTAAGGGTATACAGTACTGATAATAAATTCATTGCTTTGGGGGAAATTGTAAATAGTCAGAAGGGTGTATTTGTAAAAGTAAAAAAGTTTTTTTAGCACTTTAAGTCTCGACTTTAGTAATGGGGGATTAATTAATGGAAGTAATATACGGAAGAGAAAAGCTAGCTTTGGTAAATAAACAGCAAACAGGAGTTGGACTTGGTAATTTTGACGGACTTCACATAGGCCATATGGCATTAATAAATACCTTAATTGCCGAAAGTAAGAAGAGTGGTTTGACTTCACTAGTATATACTTTTTCCAGGCATCCTGAGGATGTCATAGCAAAAGAAAATTCAACTCCTATCATAACAACTGTCCAGAAGAAATCAGAATTATTGGCAAAAACTTCCCTGGATTATTTATGTTTTGATGAATTTGATGAATGTTTTTCAAAAATGGAGCCTGAAGATTTTATTAAAAATATTATTATAGGCACTCTGAATGCTAAACTAGCTGTTGTTGGTTTTAATTACAGGTTTGGACATAAGGGCAAGGGAAATCCGGACATGCTTAGAGATATCGGAAATAAATACAATTTAAAGGTTGAAGTTATTCCTCCTATAAAAGTAAATGATGAGATTGTAAGCAGTACTTTAATAAGGACTAATATTTTTAATGGTAACATGGAAAAAGTATCTAGCCTTCTTGGACGAAATTATTCAATAAGAGGAAAAGTAGGTAAAGGAAGACATGTAGGAAGCCAGCTGGGATTTCCTACTGCTAATATCTATCCTGAAAAAACCATCGCTTTGCCCAAATATGGCGTATATATAACAGTTACCAAAATAAACGGTAAGGAGTATCAGAGTATTACCAACGTAGGTATGGCACCTACTTTCGGACTGCAGAAAAAAGTCAGCGTAGAAACCTTTATTTTTGACTTTAATGATGATGTTTACCAGAAGGAAGCAGAGATCTTCTTTCTCTCACAACTAAGAGAAGAGAGAAAATTTAACAGTGTAGAGGAATTGGTGGAACAGATTAATAAAGATATTTTAGAAGGGAAAAAATATTTTTCTTCCAAAGGTGAATATACTACTGAATAATTAAGTTCTATATAAGTATACTATATTCAAAAGGAAGGGATGGATACTTTGGAAAATAATATATCATTGATTGAATCTTTTTGTGGTATAGATGTTTACCTGATAAAAACAAATAAATTTAAAACAAATACAGTAAATATTTTTTTTCATGATGTATTAGATGAAGAAAGAGCTACGAAGAATGCACTCATTCCGGCTGTTCTCAGAAGAGGATGCCAAAAGCTGCCTACGTACCAGGATATTGCCCTTTATCTTGAAGAGTTGTATGGAACGGTTTTTGACTGTGGAGTTGCCAAAAAGGGTGAACGGCAGTTAATGCATTTCTATATGGAGTTCTTAGCTGATATTTATGCAGATTCTGATGACAGTTTATTTCAAAAAGCATTTGAAGTGATTTTTGAAATAATCACTCAGCCTGTACTCGAAAATGGCATGTTCAAAGAAGATTATCTAAAGCAGGAGAAAGAAAATCTCAGGAAATTGATTGAAAGCAGGATAAACGATAAGGTTCAGTATGCTGTTGACAGATGTTACGAGGAAATGTGCAAAGGTGAGCCTTTTAGTGTGTATGAATACGGCTCTGTGGCCCAATTAGAAGAAATAGGGAACAAGGATTTATATGATTACTATAAGACCTGCATTGAAACACTTCCTATGCAGGTATTTCTAACTGGGAATATTAGTGATGACAACATTAGGTTTGCACTGAAAAAATTAAAAAGCATAAAACGTAGAAATCTAAAGGAGTTATCACTCTTGAATATAAAAAGTGAAATACAAAAAGTCAGGGAAGTTACCGAAAAAATGGATGTAAATCAAGGCAAGCTGTCCTTAGGATTCAGAACCAATATTTTTCCTGGTGACAAGGAATATTACCCTCTTGCATTATACACCAGCATTTTAGGTGGTGGAATTCATTCTAAACTGTTTCAGAATGTAAGAGAAAAACAGAGCCTGGCTTATTACATTTTCTCACGGCAGGAAATATTCAAGGGACTATTGCTTGTTAGCTGCGGTATTGAAATTGAAAACAAAGAAAAGGCTGTTAAAATAATTATTGAACAGGTGGAAGAAATAAAAAGAGGAAATATTTCTGATTATGAATATGAATCTGCACTTAAAACTATGGAAACAGGAGTTAGATCATTGCAGGACAGCCAGATTCAGATGGTGGATTTTTTCGTAAGCCAGATTGCGGCCAATACAAAGGATAATTTTGAAACTCTTATTGAAAAACTAAGAAAAGTTACAAAACAGGATATTATAAAAGTCGCAGAAAAAGTCCAGCTTGATACTATTTATTTTTTGACAAGCAAATGAATATTTCCATAAGCAAAATAAACTTTGGAAGGCGGTTACTATGAACATTAAGGAAAAGAATTATTCCAAAATAAATGAGACCATGTATTGCTATGACCATAAAAGCGGTCTAAAGGCTTTTGTAATACAGAAAAAAGGTTATTCAAAAAAATATGCAGCTTTTGCTACGAATTACGGGTCCATAAATAATCAGTTTATTGCTCCGGGGGATAAGGAAGTAACAATTGTACCTGAAGGCATTGCTCATTTTCTTGAGCACAAGCTTTTTGAACAGAAAGATGGAAATATAATGGACAAATTCTCTGAGCTCGGTGCGAATCCTAATGCCTATACTGGATTTAATCAAACAGTTTATCTGTTTTCATGCACCAATAATTTCAGTGAGAATTTTAAACTTTTGCTGGAGTTTGTGCAAAATCCGTATATTACCGAAGAAAGCGTAGAAAAGGAAAAAGGTATAATTGCTCAGGAAATAAAGATGTACCAGGATGATCCGGGATGGAGATCTTTTTTTAACTTATTGGGAGCTTTTTATAGAGATAATCCTGTTAGGATAGATATTGCCGGAACAGTAGAAAGTATAAGCAATATAAACAGAGATATATTATATAAATGTTATAATACATTTTATCATCCATCCAATATGATGATACTTGTTGTGGGAGATGTAGATCCAGGGGAAGTATTCGAACAAGTGGAAAAAAGCATAAAAATTACGGATTATGCTCCTGAAATTATCAGAATCTTTCCCGAAAGGGAGAAAAAATTAAATAAAAACTTCATTCAGCAAAATCTCCAGGTTTCAACTCCTTTGTTCCAAATGGGATTTATGGACAACCCTGACATAACCGAGAATATTGATTATCTGAATAGGGAAGTGGCAGTGAAAATACTTTTGGAAATGATTATGGGAAAGAGTTCACAGTTATACGGAAATCTATATAATCAGGGATTAATAAATAATACGTTCGAGTTCGATTATTCATTGGAAAGGAATTATGCTTTCTCTGTTATTGGAGGAGAATCAAGCGATCCTCTGAAAGTGAAAAAGATTATTACACAGGAAATTGAAAACTTGCATAATAAGGGAATTGATGCCGGAAGTTTTGAAAGAGTAAAAAAATCCATGTATGGAAGATTTATTAGGCAGTTTAATTCAATAGAAAGAATTTCCCATGCTTTTATATCCATATATTTTAAGAATGTTAATATGTTTGACTATTTAGATGTATATGATAAAATATCATTTGAGTATGTTTCAAAGGTTTTCAAAGAACATTTTAACTTAGATAAATTTGCATTATCAGTGATAAATCCATTATCATAAAAACAGCAAGAGTACTCCCGCTTCAATAAGCAGGAGATGAATTGCTATAGCATAACTAGGGCAGGGACTACCCGATGTGAGGCTCGTGGACGCAGTAGATAACTAGGCGTATGAAGCGAGAATCTTCACCTGTTATAAGGTGGAGAAGTTCAAAAAATTAAAAGGTAGGGGATATAAATGAATATAGTAGAATTTCCAGGATTATGGGGTCTTCGTTTCTCAATAAATCCCGTTGCTTTTAATCTATTTGGCATACCTATATATTGGTATGGAATAATTATTGCCTCATCTATATTACTATCTATATTAATGGCAATGCACGACAGTAAGAAATTTGACATAGAATCTGACACAATAATTGATTTGGTTTTATATGCAGTTCCTGTGGCAATTGTAACTGCAAGATTATATTATGTTATATTTTCCTGGGATGATTTTAAAGATAATCTGATGGATATTTTCAATACCCGTCAGGGAGGACTGGCTATATACGGAGCAATAATTGGAGCTGTTATTGTTGCTTATATATTTGCTAATAAAAGGAAAATCGGAGCTTTTAAGCTTTTTGATTTTGCTTCACCTTATCTGCCTTTCGCCCAAGCAATAGGAAGATGGGGGAATTTTATAAACCAAGAAGCTTTTGGGGCGAATACCAGCTTACCCTGGGGAATGACAGGGGATATAATTAAAAGAGAATTACAGTATTTACGGGATTCAGGATTAAATGTAACTCCTTCACAACCTGTGCATCCTACTTTTTTGTATGAATCGTTATGGAATTTGGGCGTTTTCTTTATCCTTTTATGGTACAGAAAACATAAGAAACGTGAAGGTGAAATATTTTTCCTTTATATGATTTTATATGGTATAGGCAGATTCTGGATAGAAGGATTAAGACTGGATAGTCTCATGCTTGGAAATTTAAGGATATCCCAGGTCTTGGCTGCTTTATTTGCAATTGCTTTTGGAATAGCATTCCTGGTTAGAAGAAAGAAGATGGAAGAAGAAATGATTAACAATTTAGTGATCGGAGAAAGCAAATATGGTGCATTATTAAAAGAAATAAGAAATAGTGAGCAAAATGAAGATGAAATAACAGAAAATGAAGCTGCAGAAGAAGACAATATAATAGAAGATAAAAATGAAGAAGATGAAATATTAAAGGATGAAGTTGGAGAAGAAAATAATAGTATTCTTTACGATCAACAGGAAAATGTAAATGAAGAGATTTATCATGAGAATTCTGATGAAAATTCTGAAGGACGATTAGGAGAATTAACCAAGGATCATACGGAATTACCTGGCAATGTACAGGAAGATAATCTCTAAATCACCGGATAAAGAGAGTTCGAAAATGTATTTTATTGAAAAAACGAAAGACATTAATTTTATAAAACAATTTGATTATATACTTTTTGGTGCTGTACTTTCTCTTTCTATCATCGGGTTATTTGTGTTGAGCAGTGCCACAAAAAATATGCCTGATGGTGCGAGAATGATGAGAGTACAGATATTTAGTTTTGTTATTGGTTCTTTACTTGCATTAATAATCAGTGCAATTGACTACAAAGTTTTTAAGAATGTAAGTGTGTTGCTGTATCTTGGCAGCATATTTCTTCTTATCCTGGTTCTTTTTGTTGGTAAGGGTTATGAAACTGTAGGAAGTAGAAGTTGGCTGGTTATACCTGTATTTGGAAGTTTCCAACCTGCCGAATTTGCAAAAATAACTTTTGTTGTGTTTGTTTCAGTTTTTCTTGAAAGAATCAAGGATGGGCAAGGCAATAAAAAAGATATAGTGAAATTTGTAATTTATTCAGTACTGCCTACATTATTAGTAGGACTGCAGCCTGATTACGGAACTGCTTTTGTATTTGTCTTTACATTTTTCATAATGATTTTCGTATTCGGTATAAAATATAAATATATTTTTATTACCGCAGGATTGTTTTTGCTTTCCACACCATTACTCTGGTTTTATGTACTAAATGAACCCCGTAAAAATAGAATTAGAGAATTCCTGTTTCCCGGACAGGATGAACTAGGAACTAGTTTTCAATCTGAGAGGGCAAAAATGACGATAGGGTCGGGACGTATTTTTGGTAAAGGACTATATCAGGGAATACAAACCCAAAGCAATGGAGTGCCTGTAAAGGAATCTGATATGATATTTACAGTTATTGGTGAAGAGCTGGGATTTATCGGTTGTATAATTGTTGTAATTCTAGTTTTTATAATATTATTCAGGTGTTTGCATATTGCCAGAAGTGCACGTGATTATTACGGCTCATATGTAGTAGCAGGACTAACAGGCATGTTGGGATTTTATTTTATACAGAATATTGGAATGTGTTTACAGCTTATGCCTGTAACAGGTTTACCCCTTCCATTTGTAAGTCAGGGTGGAAGTGCCATGATTACGAATTTCATATTAATTGGAGTTATCTTAAGTGTATCCATGAGAAGAAAACGGGGGATGTTTTTTACTCAGCAATAAGTGAAACTAGCAAAGAAGCACGGGGACCAGAAAGAAAGGGGACGTTTCTTGAAAGCAAAGGGACGGTTCTTCTGCTTCCTTTTGGAAGCAGAAGAACCGTCCCTTTGCTTCCCTTTGCTTCGAAGAACTGTCCCTTTGCTTTTGAATATTAAAAAAAAATCCAATTACATCTTGATTATTATTCCATAATGAAATAAAATTACATTATAAGTGGTGGAAAGTGGTGGAAAGTGGTGACAAGTGTCACCGAGAGGTA
The DNA here is from genome assembly GCA_012840395.1 of Clostridiaceae bacterium. Lineage (NCBI taxonomy): Bacteria > Bacillati > Bacillota > Clostridia > Eubacteriales > Clostridiaceae > Clostridiaceae bacterium. Next base: position 14,449 of record DULL01000108.1, read on the forward strand.
AGGTAAGTATGTTATTTTGCGGTGAATACCAACATACGATAGATCAAAAAGGAAGGATTATTATTCCTTCAAGGTTTAGAGAAGGTCTTGGTGATAAGTTTATTATAACCAAAGGTCTTGATAACTGTCTGTTTGCGTATTCACAGGATGAGTGGGAAGGAATACTTTCAAAACTAAAGTCAATACCCCTGACAGATAAGGAAGGGAGAGCTTTTGTAAGATTTTTTGTAGCAGGTGCAATGGAATGTGAAATTGATAAACAGGGAAGAATACTTATACCTCAAAATTTAAGGGATTATGCAGGTCTTGGCAAAGATGCATATATCCTGGGCGCAATTAACAGAGTTGAAATCTGGGATAAAGAAAGCTGGATTGCCCATAGCAGTGATTTTAACGATAATGCTGATAAAATTGCTGAAAAAATGTCTGCATTGGGCATTTAGAATACATAGTAAGTAAGAGTAGTTGGAAACATATGAACTTTGAACATAAGCCTGTTTTATTAAAAGAATGCATTGATAATCTGGATATCAAGCAGGATGGCATTTATATTGACGGCACTATTGGTGGAGCCGGACACGCAATAGAAATATACAAAAGATTATCTGAAAAGGGTACTTTGATTGGAATTGATCAGGATCCATTTGCAATTGAAGTATCGAGGCAAAGACTTGCACAATTGGAAGGACAAGCTTCATTTATATTAGAAAACAGTAATTTTTTGTATATGAAATCAATATGCCGTAAAAACAATATTACAAATGTGGATGGTATCCTGTTGGATTTAGGTATATCTTCACATCAGGTAGATGAGGCAGAGAGAGGATTCAGTTATCAGAAAGACGCACCACTTGACATGAGAATGAACAGGCAGGGGGAATTGACAGCTGAGATTATAGTAAATGAGTTTGGCGAAGAGGAGATAAGAAATATACTTTGGGAGTACGGGGAGGAAAAATGGGCTTCAAGAATAGCTTCTTTCATTGTTGATTACAGAAAGAAGCAGAGAATTAAAACCACATTCCAGCTTGTGGACATAATAAAGGCTGCTATACCGGCCAAAGCAAGGCGAGAGGGCCCTCATCCTGCTAAACGTACTTTCCAGGCAATAAGGATTGCAGTTAACGATGAATTAAAAGTACTGGAACAGGTTATTGATGATGCCGTAGCACTGTTAAATCCAGGAGGCAGACTTTGTATAATTACTTTTCATTCACTTGAAGACAGAATAGTAAAAACACAGTTTAAAAACAGAAGTGATCCATGCAGATGTTCAAAGAAGCTACCGGTATGTGTATGCGGTGCTGTAAAAACTCTGGATGTTGTAAATAATAAACCAATTACAGCTTCGAAAGAAGAACTGGAGGATAATCCCAGAGCCAGAAGTGCGAAATTAAGAGTTGCAAAAAAGGTTTAGTGGTTTAATACTAATTTCAAATTATTTGTTTATCAGCAATTTAACATAGACAGACTGGTAAAATACCAAAGATAAAGAATAATACGCAAAAGATAAGGAAAAAGAAGAAAAACACAGAAGATAAGGTTATTATTTGCAAAGGATAAAAATTAAAACATACAAAAGAAAAAACAATAAATATACAAAAGATAAATTTTTAATTTTTAACCTCATGTGCATTCATAAATCATGTTTGAGGTGAATAAGAATGAAACATGGCTCAGAAAATTACGTTTATGGTACAGCTGTCCCCAAAATAGAATATGATGTCTATGAAGATAATAAGGTTCTTAAAGAAAAAAAGAAACAAAAGGCAAAATATAAAGTAAGGCTGAGGATAGTTTTTACCATTATTTTCGTGTTCGCAGCCAGTTTACTTTTAATGTCCAGGTATGCCTTAATAACAGAACTTAATTACCAGGTTAGTGATCTGGATAGAAAATATAACGAAATAAAAAATGAAAATTCAAGACTTAAAGTTCAAATAGAAACCGAAATGAGTCTGTCAAAAGTAAAAGAAATGGCCGAGACAAGATTAGGAATGCAAAGCCCGGACAGATACCAGAAGGTATATATAAGGGTTCCAAAGAATGATGTTACGAAGGTTGCAAAAAACTACATGGAAGAAAACGATAAAAGCAATAAATTATTTGCGTTTCTTATGAATATAGTGAATAAAATGATAGGATTAATAGACTAATGTTTATCAACATGTTTATAAATTATACAAAAATATGGAATGACATAAGACAGAGACTTTAGATAAGTGTAAATATTTTTGCACAATCTGCGGTCTTTTTTTATAAATGGACTTTGACAGGGGGGTAAATATTGGCAGGAGCAAGTATAACTACCAAGAAAAGATTATTATTTATTTTGTTATGTTACTTTCTTGTTGTGGTAGCTTTAATAGGTAGAATAGCATACATACAGATAGTTCAGGGAGACGAGCTTCAGAAAAAAGCTTTTCAACAGCAACAAATGGGAAGGACAATAAGCCCTGCCAGAGGAATAATTTATGACAGAAACGGAAGAGAATTGGCAATAAGTGCTTCAGTAGAGACTATTTCTGTCAATCCCAATGATATTGCAAAATCAGGAAAGTCTCTTGATATGATTGCTGAAGGCCTTTCAGACATATTGAATCTTAATAAGGAAGATGTACTTAAGAAACTATCAAAGAATACACAGTATGAATACATTAAAAGAAGAGTTGATAAAGAAATTGGTGATAAAGTAAGGGAATGGGCTGAGAAGGAAAATATAAAGGGAATATATATTGATGAAGATACTAAGAGGTTTTATCCCGGCAGAAACCTGGCATGCCAGGTTATAGGATTCACAGATATAGATAACCGGGGCATTGAAGGCATTGAAGCAGTAATGGAAAAATATCTGAAGGGAGTCCCCGGAAAGATATTAAGCGAAATGGATGCGGGAGGAAGAGCACTTCCTTTTAGTGTTGAGAAGCGGATAGAAGCACAGGATGGCTTAAATGTAGTTCTTACAATTGATGAAACCATTCAGTATATAGCCCAGAATATATTGGAGACTGCAATAAACGATTATAAAGTGGCAGGTGGTGGCGTAATAATTGTAATGGATCCAAGAAATGGTGATATACTGGCCATGGTATCAAAACCTGACTACGATTTAAACGATCCCTATGCTCCACCTCCTTTTGTAGATGCCACAACATGGAGGGGCTCTGCCAGTAACGATGACGTAGACATCTTAAGGCAAACTGTATGGAGAAACAAAAATGTAATGGACACTTATGAGCCAGGGTCAACCTTCAAGACAATTACTTCAGCTGCAGCTCTGGAAGAAGGTATTATAACACCTGATACTCCTGTTAATGATTTTCCTGTAAAACTTGCCGGATGGACCATCAGTTGTTGGAGGGCAAATCCCCATGGCAATGAAACATTCAGAGAAGGAGTATACAATTCATGTAACCCTGTATTCGTTAAGATAGCGCAAAGTTTAGGGATAGACAGGTTTTATTCTTATGTAAGAGCTTTTGGTTTTTTTAGTAAAACAGGAATTGAAGTTACTAAGGAGGAAATTGGTGTTGTTCATGAAAAACCTACTGAAATTGACATGGCAGTAGCCTCCTTCGGACAGAGACTTACAGTTACCCCAATTCAAATGATTACCAGCTATACCGCTATTGCTAATGGTGGTAAACTGATGAAACCAAGACTTGTAAAAGAACTTACTGATTCTGAAGGTAACATAGTAAAGAAATTTGAACCTGAGGTGGTAAGAACTGTAATATCCGAGCAGACTGCAAGTACAATGTTGAATATATTAGAAGGTGTTGTATCTGAAGGTACGGGAAGCAATGCTTATGTTAAAGGATACAGGGTGGCAGGAAAGACAGGAACATCGCAGACAACACAAAATAATGTTTATATAGCTTCTTTTGTAGCCATAGCTCCTGCAGATAACCCGGTTATATGTGCATTGGTAGCTCTGTTTGACCCAAGAGGAGAATCTTATATGGGCGGCGCAATAGCAGCTCCTACAGCAGGGAAATTAGTTGAAGAAGTGTTAAGCTATCTCGGGGTTGAGAGAAGGTATACTGAAAAGGACAAGGAAATGATGCTGAGGGAAGTATATGTTCCTGAGGTAAGAAATATGACTGTAGCTGAAGCAGCAAAAAAATTGGCGGAATATGGTTTGAAATACAGAGTGGAAGGAGATGCTAATAATAAAGATGCATTGGTTCTGGAGCAAACACCCCTGCCAAATGCTATCTTGACCGAGAAATCCCTTGTTATATTATATACATATAAGCCTGCAGAACAAACTAAAGTTGCAGTGCCGAATGTATTGAATAAAACTATTGATGAAGCCACTGAAGCTTTGGAGCAGGTTGGTTTGAATATTAAAATATCAGGCATGGGTATTGCGGTTAAACAATATGTCCAACCAGGAGAGGCTGTACCACTTGGTGAGGTAATAGCAGTTGATTTTCAACATGTAGATAATATTGAGTAACCAACAAAGTTGGCTTAAGTGGAGGTACATATTTATGAAATTAAGAGAACTTATTGATGGAATGGAAATAGTATCAGCCAGGGGTGATATGGATATCAGGATAAAAGATATTGCATATGACTCCCGAAAAGTAAAGAAAGACTTCCTTTTTGTTTGTATGGAAGGAGCTAAGACGGACGGACATTTGTTTGTTCAAGATGCCATTGAAAATGGAGCTGTTGCATTAATTGTACAAAAAGAAGTAAACGTTCCTGAGAATATACCTGTAATTTTGGTAAAGAACTCAAGATATGCACTAGCTTATGTTTCCAGTGTTTTTTTCGGGTATCCCTCAACAAAATTCCACTTAACAGGAATTACAGGAACAAAAGGAAAAACCACAACAACCTATATGGTTAAGTCCATTTTGGAAAAATCCGGCCAGAAGGTAGGACTTATAGGAACTATAGCAAATCACATAGGAAATGAGATTATATATACCGAAAGGACAACTCCTGAATCATATAATCTCCAGCATTTATTTGCTGAGATGGCGGAAAGGGTTGTGGATTCTGCTGTGATGGAAGTGTCTTCCCAGGGGCTTGCCCTTCATAGAGTAAGCTGCACTGATTTTGATATCGGTGTATTCACAAACCTGTCAAAAGATCATATAGCTCCCGGAGAACATGCAAATATGGAGGAATATTTCCTGGCCAAAACCAAACTGTTTAAAATGTGCAAACAAGGCCTTGTGAATGCAGACAGTGAATACAGCCAGAGAATAATAGCAGGTGCTGAATGCGGTATTACAACCTATGGAATATATAAAGATGCAGATATCAGGGCTGTAGATATTGTCAAATATCCGGACAAGGTGGAATATAAAGCTATAACTCCATGGTTTGAGGGGAAAATTACAGTTAACATTCCAGGAATATTTTCTGTATACAATTCACTGGCTGCAATTGGTATATGCGGTATGATGGGAATATCCTATATAGATATTAAAGCAGGACTGGAAAGAGTTAATGTTCCGGGAAGAGCAGAGGTGGTAAATACAGGTACTGACTTTACAGTAATGATTGATTATGCTCATACACCTGACAGTCTGGAAAACATATTAAGCACAGTAAAGGATTTTGCTCCGGGAAGGGTTATCAGTTTATTCGGTTGCGGAGGAGACCGGGATAAAACAAAGAGACCACTTATGGGAGCAGTATCAGGTAGAATAGCTGATTTTACAATAATAACATCGGACAATCCAAGAACTGAAGAACCTTCTGCAATAGTGAAGGATATAGAGGCAGGAATTAAGGAGACAGACGGAAAATACATAGTGATAGTAGACCGCAGGGAAGCAATAAAATACGCTATAATGAATGCTCAACCTGGTGACATTATTGTCCTGGCCGGTAAAGGGCATGAAACATATCAGACTTTTAAAGACAAGACTATTAATTTTGACGAAAGAGAAGTGGTAAAAGAAATACTGTATGAAATAAGAGGCAAGAATTTGGAGTGATGATTAATGCTGGCTTTAAAATGTAGTGAAATACTAGCTGCCGTAAGGGGAGTTTTACTAAATGGAACTCCTGATGCCGAAATAACAGGTGTGTCTATAGACTCAAGAAAAATAATGGATGGAGACCTATTTATACCTATAAAAGGTGAACGTTATGACGGCCATGACTTTATAGAACAAGCAGTTAATTCAGGAGCAAAAGCCGTATTAACAAGTAAGGATATCAAGATTGACGGAGGTAGTATTGTAGTAATAAAAGTCAATGACACTAAGAAGGCTCTTGGAGATTTAGCGGCTTACTATAGAAGCAAGTTCAATATACCATTTATCGGAATAACAGGAAGTGTTGGTAAAACCAGCACCAAGGAAATGGTAGCCTGTGTTCTCGGTCAGCATCTAAATACACTTAAAACCATGGGAAACTATAATAATGAGATAGGCCTGCCACTATCAGTATTAAATCTGGACTCACGCTATCAGGCTGCTGTTTTTGAAATGGGCATGAATAGCTTCGGAGAAATCAGCCGTCTGACTTCTATTGTAAAACCTGATGTTGCGATAATTACTAATATAGGTATGGCTCATATTGAGAAACTTGGTTCCAGGCAGAATATTCTAAAAGCAAAACTGGAGATACTTGAAGGTTTAAGTAAAGAGGGACTGGTTATACTTAACGGTGATGACAAGCTTTTATCGGGTATGAGAGGTTTGCTGGGATTTAGGACAAAGTATTTCGGAACCGAGGAAGAAGTAGACTATAAAGCAGAAAATATCAGATTAGCCGGTGAAAAAGGTTCTTATTTTGAAATCAGAATAGATGGTGTGGATTATGAAATTTATGTACCTGCACCTGGAATACATAATGTATATAATGCTCTTGCTGCAATAGCTTCAGGAATTGAACTAAATATACCTGTTGATGATATTATAAAAGGTATAAGAGAATATAAACCTGAAAAAATGAGATTAAATATCATTGAACTAAAAGATATAAAGATAATAGATGATACATATAATGCCAATCCCCAGTCAATGGAAGCAGCATTAAATGTTTTAAAAGATGTGGCAGGAAATTCAAGAAAAATAGCTGTATTAGGTGACATGCTGGAAATGGGGGAATGGGCTGATCAGGCTCACTACGGTATTGGAAAACTTGCTTTTTCAAAGGGCATAAATTATATTATAACCGTAGGAAACAATGCTAAAAAAATAGCTGAAGGTGCATTGAATTCCGGAGCAAACCCTGAAAATGTGAAAACTTTTGAGAATAATGCTCAAGGATGGAATTACCTGAAAGAATTAATTATGTCTGGGGATGTAATACTTGTAAAAGGTTCCCGGAGTATGAAGATGGAGGAAATTGTAAATAAACTAATGACAGACAGAAATACTATACAATAAAAGGGGAGATTAGATTTGCCTGATATTTCAATATATTTTTCGGCACAGGCAAAGGCTTTTGCATTAACATTCGCATTAGCACTTGTTGTAGGTCCTATTATTATACCTATACTAAGAAAGCTGAAATTTGGTCAGACAGTAAGGGATGATGGACCTTCCACACACCTTAGAAAAAAAGGAACCCCAACAATGGGGGGAATTATTTTTTTAATACCTATAATAATTGTAGCTTCTATATATTATTTCGAATATCCTCAAATGCTGCCTCTTGTTTTTGTAACTGTAGGCTTTGGCCTGGTTGGTTTTATTGATGATTTTATCAAGGTTACAAGAAAGAGGAAAGATGGATTGAATCCCAGTCAAAAGATGCTGGGGCTATTTGCAGTAAGTACAGTTTTTGTAGCCTATGTTTCATTTAACCCTGAACTGGGGACAGATATAATCCTTCCTTTTTATGGACTGGAACATACTCTTGAATTGCCAGTATGGATATTTATACCTTTTAATATTCTTGTGCTCTTAACTATGACCAATGCAGTAAATCTAACTGATGGAGTTGATGGGCTTGCTGCAGGAATTACATTAATAGTTATGGTATTTTTTGCCATAATAACCATGGCATTTCCCGGATGGTCATATGTGAAAATGTTCTCTTCTATTGTTGCAGGTGGTTGTCTGGGGTTTTTGATATTTAACAAATATCCAGCCAGAGTTTTTATGGGAGACACTGGCTCACTTGCTCTCGGAGGAGCTGTAGGAACCGTGGCTGTCATAACAAAAATGCCATGGGTTCTACTTTTAGTTGGTATTGTATATCTTGTTGAAACTGCCTCGGTAATAATTCAGGTGGTTTCTTTCAAGACAAGAGGTAAAAGGATTTTTAAAATGGCACCTCTCCACCATCATTTTGAGCTATTAGGTTGGAAGGAAACAAAGGTTGTGGGGGTTTTTTGGACAGTAACTGTGATTTTCTGTATTATTGCATTAACTGCTTTACGGATTATGTTTTAGCATACCAAACATTGAATATTAAACTAGGATTCTAATAAATAAATTTGCTGAGTATATTACTAAAGAGGAATAATTCATTTTAAGGAGGCAATGGATGAAAGCCCAGAAGCCTGTAGATTTTTGGATATTTATGTCGGTGCTGATATTGTTGTCAGTTGGATTGGTAATGGTTTTTAGTGCAAGTGCTCCGACAGCTTATAATACAACCCAGGATGCATATTACATATTAAAAAGACAGCTTCTATATGCGGTGATAGGAGTTATAGGGATGCTAGTGGCGTCTGTTATCGATTACAGGAAACTCAGAAAATTATCTCCGTTAATACTTGTACTTAGCATAGGTCTCATGATTCTTGCCTTAGTTCCTGGAATTGGAAGAGAAACAAAGGGTACATGGAGATGGATTTATATAGGAAATTTTCAGTTCCAACCCTCTGAAGTTGCCAAGCTTGCTATAATTCTGTTCTTCTCACATAGCCTTTCAAAGAGGAAAGATAAACTTGATTCCTTCTTTAAGGGCCTTTTTCCTTATCTGGTGTTGTTAGGAATATTTGTTATTATATTAAGATATCAAAGGCATATGAGTGCAACTATAATTATTGTGTCCGTTGCATTTATTCTGTTATTCGGTGCAGGAGCTAAAATACGCCATTTCTTAATAATGGTAATTCCTGCAGTAGCCGGGATTGGAATAATAATATTTTTTACAGATTATATGAGAGACAGAATAGAAGCATACATTAACCCCTGGAGTGATCTTCAGGGAGCAGGATGGCAAGCTGTACAATCTTTGTATGCCATAGGCTCCGGAGGACTTTTTGGACGGGGTCTGGGCAGAAGTATGCAAAAATTCCTGTATTTACCTGAACCCCATAATGATTTTATTTTTTCTGTAATGGCCGAGGAGCTCGGTTTTATAGGAGTGCTGGCAGTACTGATGCTTTTTCTGATTTTTATATGGAGAGGAATAAGAGTGGCATTAAATGCGCCAGATATGTTTGGATGCCTGGTAGCTCTAGGTATTACTTCGCTGATAGCAGTACAGAGCTTGTTTAATGTTGCGGTTGTAACCGCATCAGTACCACCGACAGGAGTATCCTTGCCTTTCTTCAGTTCAGGAGGTACTTCACTTTTGTTGTTTTTATATGAAGTGGGAATTTTGCTTAATATATCCAGGTACTCTAATATTGAGAAGATTTGAGGTGTAGAAAATTGAATGTATTAATATCAGGAGGCGGAACAGCGGGACACATTAATCCCGGAATTGCCATAGCCAAATTTGTCAGGAGCAAGCACCCGGATGCTAATATTCTATTTGTTGGTACCAGGAGAGGCATGGAAGGGAAACTGGTACCTGCAGAAGGATTTAATATAAAGTTCATAAAAGTAAGGGGATTTAAAAGGAGCCTTTCCTTTGACAATCTGGTTGTGGTGAAGGAGCTTTTTGAAGGCCTGAGAGAGGCTAAAAAAATAATAAATGAGTTTAAACCTGATATTGTAATAGGAACAGGAGGATATGTATGCGGACCTGTGGTATATATGGCCTGGAGAATGAAGATACCAACGCTTATTCATGAGCAGAATGCTTTCCCTGGGGTTACTAACAGGATTTTAGCCAGGTTTGTTAATGCTGTAGCAATAAGTTTCAAAGAATCGGAGAAGTACTTCAAACATCCTGAGAAACTGGTATATACAGGCAACCCTATCAGACAGGAAATAATACAGTCTAAGAGGTCCTCTGCTAGAGAAAAGCTTGGTTTAAAACCTGGAGAAAAGCTTGTGGTAATTGCGGGAGGAAGCCTTGGAGCTCAGAAAATAAATCAGGTTGTAACCAGCATGCTTTTGAAGTATGGGAAATTAATTGATTACAATATTATATTTTCAACAGGCAACTCCCAATATGAAACCGTAAAGAAATCCTTGGAGGGTTTTTCCAAACCTTCTATAAAGATTGTTCCTTATATATATGATGCGGCTGATGTGTATGCCGCCGCCGATATTATGGTATGCCGGTCCGGTGCAATTACCTGCAGTGAAGTTACTGTACTTGGACTTCCGGCCATAATGATACCCTCACCAAATGTTGTCGCAAACCACCAGGAGTATAATGCCAGATCATTAGAAAAACAAGGGGCTGCTGTGGTTATTCTTGAAAAGGATTTTAATGAAGAGGTGTTGTATAGTCAAATAGATAAATTGCTTATGGATGAAACAAAGTTACATAAAATGTCTGCTAATTCTAAGAAAATTGGCATTCAAAATGCATCTGAAAAGATTTATGAAGTTATAGAAAAGTTAATAAGTAACGAATAGGGGTGTATAATGGGACACACTTCCCTAAAACAGTAATTTGAGGTATGTCCTAAATTAAGGAAATGGGACACACCTCCTTGTATTAATAAATTGAGGTATGTCCCATTTTTTTTATGTAATGTAACAATTTTTCCAGCCTTGCATAGTATATTATTGTAGTGCGAGGTGGAAGTGTATGAGCAAATTAATTATAACAGGTGGTAAGAAATTAAATGGTGAAATTTTGGTTGAGGGCTCAAAAAATGCCGTATTGCCCATTCTTGCTGCCACTGTATTAAACAGTGGCATTAGTGTCATTAAAAACTGTCCTAAACTCAGGGATGTTGAAGTTGCATTGGAGATATTAAAAAGTGTAGGTTGTAAGATTAAATGGGAAAAAGATGTAGTAACGGTAGATAGTTCTACCATAACTGAGACGAAGATTCCTGTAGACCTTGCTACCGAAATGAGGTCATCCATTATTTTTCTGGGACCTATGCTTGCCAGGTGCGGAAAAGTTACTATAAGCTATCCGGGTGGATGTGTTACTTTATTGACAAAATATATTAAGTTTATATGAAATATTTAATATATGGTTTAAAACAAAGCGCAAAACATGTATAATAGTTCTGAACTATAACTTCAAAATAATATCCATTATTTACCAATTATAATTGGGAAGTTATCAAAATTTGTATCAGGGCTGTAATTTAATAATTAAACAGACGTTTTTTCATAAGGAGGGGAGAGGACTAAGAGTGGAAGAACTTGAAAAAAAACTTTTGGACAGAGCTAAAAATGGGGATGTAGTGGCCTTTGAAGAGTTAATTGAAAAACATCAAAAAAAGGTATTTAATTTGGCTTTAAGAATGCTTGGCAATCATGAAGATGCATATGACATTGCCCAGGAAGTATTTATTAAGGTATATAAGGCTATAAAAAACTTTAAGGAAGAGTCCTCTTTTTCAACATGGATTTATAGAATTGCCACCAATACATGCCTTGATGAATTGAGAAGAAGAAAAAATAAAAACATTGTATATATAGATGAAGATATTAAATCCGAAGATAGTGACATGAAACGGCAATTAGAAGATAGCGGTCCTACTCCAGATTTAATAACTGAAAAGAAAGAAATAAAGAGAATAATCTATAATGCCATAGAAAAACTACCGGATCAGCATAAATCAGCCTTGATATTAAGGGATATTCAGGGATTTAGTTATGAGGAGATAGCAAGGATATTAGAGTGTCCTGAAGGTACGGTTAAATCCCGGATAAACAGAGGAAGAAAAACATTGAAGGAGATGCTTGAAAAAAAGCTGGAACTTATCGACGGATATTACGTCAAATCAGATAAAAAGGAGGTGCGGATAAGATGAATTGTGCTAAAGTAAATATGCTAATGTTTGATTATATAGATAATCAACTTGATTATCAGCAACGTAGCCAATTTGAAGAGCACCTTAAAAATTGCAGTTCATGCAGAGATGAACTGTATAAATATGAATTAATAATAGGATTGTGTAAGGATATTGAAGAAGAGGAACTTCCATCAGATTTTAAAGCTAAATTGCATGAAAGGTTAATAAATGAAAGTAATAATAAAATAGATTTTTCCAGAAAATCCTTATTCAGCAGTAAATATATTAAGACATTTACTGCACTGGCTGCAGGATTGCTTTTAGTAATACTTTTCAGAGGAGTATTTCTTAACCAGTATATATTTAATACAAAGGTAAAAATGGATGATTCATCCGGTAAACTTTCATCTGCGGCTTATTCAGCCTCAGTAAGCCAGGAAGAGCCAAATGTTGCAGAAGATTCTGCAATGGAGGCAGATAATTCTGGTAATGAGTTTTTTATTATGGCAGAGGGAGAAGTAATGCAACATTCTGCAGCCACTACAGATTCTGCCCGGTCTTTTGTAGAAAGAGGCATGTCAGCGACAACCAAGAGTGGTGAAGGGGCCGCCGATGAGAGCATTACCACTGTAGATATAGTATTGAAGTTAGATAACGCAGATTCCAGATTTGAAGATTTAAGGCTTTTTATCATGGATAACGGTGCTGAACCCGTGGAAAAAGAAGAGGACATAAAAAAGGAAGAGAACAGCGATAAAAGTGATGCATTGCAGCAGTATTCAATCTGTACCGGACCAACGCAAAAATATAATGTTATCAATGCAAAAGTGCCGGATATGTTATATGACAGCTTAATGGAGAAACTTACAAAAAGATATGGTACTGAAAACTTAATTATTGAGAATATTAACTCCCAGGATATTGCTCCCTTGAAGAAAGCTCTGACTGACACATTGAATAATATTGATAAAGAATACAAAAATGCTCAGGATATCGATGTAATGAAACAATCTATAAGAGATGAAATTGAGAAGTTAGTCTTTAATGCAGGTTATATGTATATTAACGTAAAGGTCGTTGAAAAAGAAGAATAATAAAAAAAGGAATAGATGAATTGCTATATAAAAACTAGAGTAGGAACTATCAGATGTGAGTCTTGTGTTTAAGATATGTCATTTGAAGAACAGGTCATATGGACGCCTGTTCTTTTTTCGTGTAGAATAAACCATATAGGATAAAATAATAATTAAGATATGCTTTTTATGTATATAATAGGACATTAATAAATGAAGGTTATCGATTGGGGATATACTTATGAAAAATGGGAAATTAATGCTGGTAGATGGTAATAGTATACTCAACAGGGCATTTTACGCTCTGAAGGGAGGGAGTATGCTTGCTACTTCAGATGGTACATATGTTAATGGTGTATATGGTTTCATTAATATTCTTTATAAGTATATGGAGGAAGAAAAACCAGATTACCTGGGAGTGGCTTTTGATTTGAAAGGTCCAACCTTCCGCCATAAAGAGTTCTCGGACTATAAGGCAAACAGAAAAGGTATGCCGGAAGAATTAGCCATGCAGGTCCCTATAATAAAAGAAGTGCTTGATTGTATGAATATTAAAAGATTGGAATATGAAGGTTTTGAAGCCGATGATATACTGGGGTCAGTATCCCGGTGTGCTGAAGAACAGGGACTGGAAGTTGTAATACTGACAGGGGACAGGGACTCTCTGCAGTTGGCTTCGGAGACCACCAGAATTAAGCTTCCTGTTACAAGAGGAAAATCAACTGATACCGAAGAATATGATTATAACAAAGTAATAGAACGATATGGAATAACGCCTTCACAATTTATAGATGTTAAAGGCCTTATGGGAGATCCTTCGGATAATATTCCAGGTGTACCGGGTATTGGTGAAAAAACAGCCTTGGAACTTATAAAAACTTACGGAAGTATTGATAATGTATTTAATAATATTGATAATATAAAAAAGCCCAGTATCAGAAAAAATCTTATTGAATATAAAGAACAGGCTTTTTTAAGCAGAAAATTAGCATGCATAGACAGGCAAATGCCGCAATTATGCAAGATAGAAGAATTAAAGATTAAAGAATTTAATAATGAAAGACTGTATAAATTATTCACCCGGCTTGAATTTAAAAGTATGATTGAAAAATTCGGGCTTGAAGAAAAAGTTTCTTCAGAAGCACCAAAAATTGAATTATGGGTTGTTAATCATTCAGATGACTTGATTTCCCTAAAAAAAAGAATAATAGAGTCAGGGATGTTTTCAATATTTCCTCTTATTGACAGAATCAATAATTTTGAATCTAAAATTATTGGGGCAGGTATCTCCTGTGACGAGGATAAAGCATGTTATATAAGCCTAAACGGGAACTTAAAGGAAGATGATTTTTTAATTAATTTTAAAGACATATTAGAAAACGAAAATATTAAAAAAATCGGTCATGACTTAAAAAGTCTTCTGGTCTATCTTAAGAAAAAGGATATAGAATTAAAAGGACTTGCCTTTGATACTATGATTGCAGCATATTTAATAAATCCTTCAAGGGATACATATACAGTATCAGAGTTGGCAGGAGAGTATCTGGAAAGTACAATAACATCCGTTGAAGACCTGGCAGGAAAGGGAAAAAACTTTGTACATTTTTCAAATATGAAAACAGAAATAATTTCTCCTGCCGCAGCAGCCTATGCAGATGCTATACTGAAGCTTTATCCCAGGCTTGATTCTCTGATTATCCAATGCAATCAGAGAGAATTGTATTACGAGATAGAGCTTCCTCTTGTCGAAGTGTTGGCAGATATGGAGAACTGGGGATTCAAGATTGATACTGAAAAGTTAAAGAAACTTTCTGGTGAATTGCAGGAAAAGATTGATTTACTTACTCAAGAAATATATATGCTGGCAGGCGAGCAGTTTAATATTAATTCAACCAAACAGTTAGGGGTAATACTGTTTGAAAAGCTTAAACTGCCTATACTGAAAAAAACAAAAACTGGTTATTCAACTGATGCAGAAGTGCTTGAAGAGCTATCTGACCGTCATGAGATTGTATCAAAAATACTGGAATACAGACAATTGGTAAAACTTAAATCCACTTATGTGGATGGATTGCTGCCATTGATTAATCCATATACAGGAAGAATACATTCCAGTTTTAATCAAACTGTCACTTCAACAGGAAGAATAAGCAGTACAGAACCAAATTTGCAAAATATTCCTATAAAGCTTGTAGCAGGCAGGGAAATAAGAAAGGTATTTATACCTGACGGAGATGAATATATATTATCAGATGCAGATTATTCTCAGATAGAGCTAAGGGTACTTGCCCATATTACCGGGGATGAGAACATGATTAAAGCTTTTGTCAACAATGAGGATATTCATACATCTACTGCGGCCAGTGTTTTTGGGGTACCCATTAAAAAGGTCACGCCCATTATGAGATCAAACGCAAAGGCAGTTAATTTCGGAATAGTATATGGAATAAGTGATTTCAGCCTTGCCAAGGATTTAGGTATTACCAGGAAAGAAGCTAGAAGATACATTGACGGGTATCTGAGCAGATATCCAAAGGTTAAACAGTATATGCATGATATTGTTGCCGAAGCTTCAGAAAAAGGATATGTGACAACATTATTTAACAGAAGACGATATCTTCCTGAATTAAAGTCAAAGAATTATACTATCAGGTCTTTTGGCGAAAGGGTCGCACTGAATGCCCCCATCCAGGGAAGTGCTGCAGATATTATTAAAATTGCAATGGTGAAGGTATACAAAGAATTAAAGGCCAGACATTTGCGTTCAAGGCTGATTCTGCAAGTACACGATGAGCTTATTGTAGAAACTCATATAAATGAAAAAGAAGAAGTTGAAGATATAATAAAGGAATGTATGGAAAACGCAGCAATACTGAAAGTGCCGTTGGTTGTTGAGGTAAAGACCGGAAAGAGCTGGTTTGAGACCAAGTAGGGGGGATGCCATTCAAATGTTCCGATATAATTACATAACATCGGAAAGATGAGTTGAACTAAAATTATTTTGTGGAGGAAAGGATTTTGAGGATTATAGGCGTTACAGGCGGTATAGGAAGTGGGAAAAGCACAGTTTCCAGGATTTTAGAGGATCTGGGGGCTGTAGTAATTGATGCAGATAAAATTTCAAGGGAGGTTACATCTCCTGGTGAACAAGCTTTTAATGAGATTGTAAACTGTTTTGGAGAGGAATATATAGGACAAAATGGCCAATTAGACAGGAAAAAGCTTGCTGCTTTGGTCTTTAGCCACCCAGATAAACTCAAATTATTAAATAGCATTACCCATAAACATATAATTGACAGAATATTAAAAATGATAGATGCAAAAGCTAAGGAAGGATATAATGGAGTAATTGCAATTGATGCTCCAATTCCGGTAGAACATGGTTTTCTGGATACTGTTGATGAAGTATGGGTTGTTGATGCTGAAAGAGATGTAAGGATAAAGAGAATTATGGAACGAAGTAATATGTCCTATGAAGAAGCTGTAAGCAGGATTAATTCCCAGATTGCTCAGTCAGATTATTTGGCTGTTGCCAATGAAGTAATTGAAAACAATGGAAGTGTAGAAGAGTTAGAACAAAAGGTAGTAAAATTGTATTTTTCAAAGAGTGAAAACAGAAAGTAATGTTACTATTATTAAAGTGATATTCTGATATTTAGGTGATACTTTGAATAGATTAATTATAAAAGTTTTTAAAGGTATGCTGTTAGTTTTGGCAGCAGCCCTGGTAATCGTGTTTGCCATTGAGTATACTGCAAAAAGAATTTTTCCGCTAAAATTCCAGGGATTTGTAATTGAATATTCCAGGCAGCATAACATAGATCCTTTTTTAGTATATGCAATAATAAAGGCGGAAAGCAATTTCAGGCCGGATGCCGTATCCAAAAAGGATGCCCGCGGGCTAATGCAGATTTCCAAGATCACCGGAGAATGGGGAGCCGCTGAACTAAAGCTGGAGAATTATACGCAGGAAAGTCTGTTTACACCGGAGATAAATATAAAAATAGGCTGCTGGTATTTGAGAAAATTAATGGATGAATTCAATAATAATACAGATTTGGTCATTGCCGCTTACAACGGAGGAAGCGGCAATGTTTCCCAATGGCTTAAAAATGAAGAATATAGCATGACAGGTCAGTCACTGAATAGAATTCCATTCAGAGAAACAGAAACTTTTCTTAAAAGGGTTAAAATATATTATTCTATTTACAAGTTTCTCTATGGATAACTTACAAAAGCCTGGCCGAAAGCCCATGACTTTGGTCATGGGATGAAGGCTTATATAATTCTGCCTACAGCATTTGCGACGGGTTTTAGTTCTTGCATAAGCTGGGCGAACTTTGAAGGTCTTAAGGACTGAGCACCGTCGCATAGTGCCTGGCAAGGTTCAGAATGCACTTCAATTATTAGTCCGTCAGCTCCTGTAGCTATGGCTCCCTTTGCCAGGGCACTTACATATTTCCAGTTTCCGGTGGCATGACTTGGATCCAATACAATTGGAAGATGAGAGTTTTCTTTTATTACAGGTATGGCGCTCATGTCAATGGTGTTTCTTGTGGCGGTTTCAAAGGTCCGGATTCCTCTTTCACACAAGATAACCTTATGATTGCCGGCAGCCATAATATATTCAGCAGCCATAAGCCATTCCTCTATTGTGGCAGAAAGCCCCCTTTTGAGCAAAACCGGCTTGCCGGACATGCCTGCCTCCTGTAACAGCCTATAATTGTGCATATTTCTGGCACCAATCTGAAGGATATCTACATAGGACGATACCAATTCCACATCCCTTGTATCGAGAACCTCGGTAACAAGCTTCAAACCTGTAACTTCTTTAGCTGAGGCCATTATTTTCAAACCATCTTCCTGAAGCCCCTGAAAATCATAGGGTGAAGTTCTTGGCTTGAAAGCACCTCCTCTCAAAATTTTAGCTCCTGCTTCTTTTACTTTGATTGCAGTTTCCAAAAAAATATTCTCATTTTCAATTGCACATGGACCGGCTATTACAACTACTTCATTATCTCCGACCTTTACACCTTCTATATCTATAATACTTGGTATTTGCTTAAACTCACGGCTGGCCAGTTTAAAAGGTTTCATTATAGGTACTATGTTTTCAACACCAGGCATTGATATAATATCCCGTGTATTTAATAGCCTTTTATCACCGATTGCACCTATTACTGTCTTAACCTGACCGAAAATGGGATGTGTTTTAAAACCAAGTTGAGACAATTTTTTTTCAACATTATTTATATCTTCCTTAGTGGCATACTGACTCATTATTACTATCATAGAAAAACCTCCTTTAGCTATTATCTTTATTAGAATTCAATCAATATTATGTGTAATAAATTACAATAGAAAAATTTATAAAAAATAAACTCCTCATCCTATGGGACGAGGAGCATTAATCCACGCGGTACCACCCAAATTGGTGTAAAACCCACTTTCCATGTACGGGAATTAATCCGATGTACTCGAAATAATCCGATACACTCTTCCTGTAACGGGGAAGTTCCGGCCAGGCCTACTAAAATGTTTCAGCCCGCAGCTCAAAGGGGAACTTCAGTTGTACTACCTCACCGGGCTCCCACCATCTCCGGCTCGCTTAAGAAGCTTATACACCTACTTTCCCTTTTCATTGCCATTAAAATATTTTTAATAATCAGAAGCAGTTTTTTCTCTGCCTCTGTAAGAAGTGAAAAACTTATATTTCGTTGCGATATAACATACCACAGCTGGAGTATAATGTCAAGATGAAAAGTTAAGAGGACACTCCTTGAAAGTTTAAATGACGCTTCTTTACTAAAGGTTAAGAAAGTGGAAAGGAGTGCCCCTATCCTTTAAACCTTGTTCAGTGGGGATTGCAAGCCCCCACTGAATCCCCGGGCGAAGCGAGTTTGCTGTCCCCTTAACTTGCTATAGATAGATAATGGAATATGTAATATAATGGTACTATAAAAAGAAAGAATCTTCAGATATTTACTAAAAACTTCATGGTGTTTAAAAGGAGATAAACCGAAGGAGGATATGATAATGAAAGATATGCAGGTTTTATTTTTCAATTTGAATGACAATCAAGTTTTTGGTGTAGATGCGATGCAAATAAAGGAGATTATCAGCTATGATGACATTTATAAAATGGAAGATATTCCTGAATTCACGGAAGGTATTGTAAATATTAGAGGAACCGATACCTTAGTTGTTAGCATGAATAAGAAGCTTGGATTTGGGGAAGAAAAAATTACTGAAAAAACAAAAATAATAATTGGAAATGGTGGAAACGGGAATCTGGGATTTGTTGTTAATGATGTCCGTGAAGTATTAAACATTGGCGGCCAGAATATTAAAGCATTGCCAAAGATAGTACTTAACAGTAGCAATTCATACCTGGATTTTATATGTATAAAAGGAGAGGAGTTAGTTTACATAATAAATCTGGATAAAATCATGGACAGCAATGAATTAAATGACTTATTGGCAAAATATCAGAACAAGGGGGCTGAGTTTGAGAATGCACAATAACACAAAAGTGTTGGTTATTGATGATGATATAAACATTTGTGAGCTTATCAGATTATACCTTGAAAAAGAAGGCTATGAAGTATTAACTGTTTACAATGGTAATAAAGCCATAGAAGTTTTCTCAGATTTTGCGCCAAATATAGTTATTCTTGATATTATGCTCCCTGGTTCTGATGGCTGGCAGGTATGCAGAGAAATTAGAAAAATAAGCAACATACCAATTATAATGCTTTCTGCAAAAGGAGAAATATTTGATAAAGTACTTGGCCTGGAGTTAGGTGCCGATGATTATATTGTAAAACCTTTTGAACCAAAGGAACTTGTGGCAAGAATTAAAGCAGTTTTAAGAAGGTATGAACATAAAGATGTCAATTCCCAGGAAGTAGTGTATCCCAATCTGGTGATTAATAAAACAAATTATACCGTTAAACTAAATGGCAAGGAAATTGAAATGCCTCCAAAAGAACTTGAACTGTTATATTTTCTGGCTACTAACCCCAATAAGGTGTTTACAAGGGAACAACTGCTTGACCAGGTATGGGGATTTGATTTTTATGGAGATTCAAGAACTGTTGATGTTCATATAAAAAGGCTTAGAGAGAAGCTTGATTCTCAGAATCAATCATTTCAGTTGAAAACAGTATGGGGTGTTGGCTATAAATTTGAGGTGAAATAATGTTCAAAACCATTTTTAGCAAATTAGTAATTATTTTTATCAGCATTTTACTATTAGCATTCTTAATCGTAGGCATAATGCTGATAATTTTTCTCGATGATTTTATTACAGAACAAAAAGCCGCTTCTCTTGAACAAAGTGGAGACATAGTAAGTAATTCATATGAAGTATATTTAGAAAACTATAATAATCTTATATCAAGATTATTAACAAGAAACATATTTCAAACCTCTCTGAAGCTCTACAGCAGATATACAAATTCATATATCTGGATAGTTTCCAAGGAAGGTTATATCTTGTTTTCAGAACCTGATATACCCCAGCAAATCAAGGAAAGTATGATGGATATTCAGGGTAATATTAAACTCCCTGATGAGAGGCAATATCAAAAAGCAATGTCCGGACAGAATAAAGTTATAAAAGAAATCGGTGATTTTTATGGTTTTTTCAGCAACAAAGCATTTAAAGATTTTGGAAACAAATGGCTGACAGTTCAGAATCCATATACATATACCCCTTCTTATAGTGACGAGAAAATTGTTTATGCGGTCTATTTGCATACACCCGTACCAGAAATACTTAAAGCCAGGGCGGAAGTTTTTAAATTCTTTTTAATTTCAGCTATTGTTGCAACTTTAGTATCGTTGGTATTGATATATTTTTTCTCCCAGAGAATAACCAAGCCTCTAAGGGAAATTAATAATACAGCAAGAAGCATAACACAGGGTAATTTTGGAGAAAGATTAGTAATAAAATCTACGGATGAAATAGGAGAACTGGGACGAAGTTTTAATCAAATGGCATCCTCTCTTGAAAACCTGGAGCAGATGAGAAAAGGTTTTATTGCCAATGTGTCACATGAGCTCAGAACACCAATGACTTCAATAAGAGGTTTTATAGAAGGTATATTGGATGGTACAATACCTGAAGAAAAACATGGTTATTATCTGAATATTGTAAGAGAAGAGACAAACAGACTAAACAGGCTGGTAAATGATTTACTGGACCTTGCAAAAATGGAAGCAGGTGAAAAGAAACTAAATATTAGAATTTTTGATATAAATGAACTTATACGAATATCTATTATAAAAATGGAAAGATTTATTACTGAAAAGAAAATAGAAGTTTCTGCTAATTTTGAACAAGAAAACATGAAGGTACTTGCAGATCCTGATGCCATAGAAAGGGTATTAATAAATCTAATACATAACGCTATAAAATTTACTCCTGAGGAAGGAATGATTGTAGCCAGAACCTGGAGCGATAAAGAGAAGGTGTATGTTTCAATAGAAGATAGTGGAATGGGAATTGAAAAACAAGAAATTGATTTAATCTGGGAAAGATTTCATAAATCAGACAGATCAAGAAGCCAGGATAAAACTGGTACTGGTCTTGGTCTTGCCATAGTAAAAAATATTATAAATGACCACAAAGAAACTATTTGGGTGGAAAGTGAACCTGGATATGGTTCAAAATTTATTTTTACACTTGAAAAGGCTAAAAATTCAAATAATTAATGTTAACAAAATATTCATACTTTTTTCAAAATGATTGCTTAGAATAAAATCGTAAAATAAAATAGGAAAAGTAGATTGTAACAAGGAGGCGGTTGATGTGAGTGAATGGAATATAGATGATAATAACCTAAATAATAACTATTCAAATAATTCAAATGATAGTAATAATTCAGATAACATATTTTCATATTCAAGTAATCCGTACCTAAGGGAAAGCGGCAGCGACAGAATACCTGTATTTTATACCGAGAATTATTCTAAAGCAAAACAGAAGAAGAATAAAAGCAATATAGGACAGTTAATTCTGGTCGCAATATTGAGTTCAATACTTGGAGGATCTGTAGTATTTGCAGCTTTCCAATTCGTGGCACCTGCTATACAGCCGGCAATAAACGGTTATCTTGGAAATGTGCTGGGACAAAATGTTTATGAAAGCAATAAAACACAGGCAGTTGATAATACTATAAGAAGATATGAGATTGAAAAAGTAGATTCTCCAGTAATTGCAATTGCTGAAGAAGTAAGTCCATCCATAGTTGGAGTACGGACTACGACAACCATCCAAAATTTCTTCTATGGAACAATGACTGTCCCGGGAGAAGGGTCGGGTATAATACTGAGAAGCGACGGATATATTTTGACCAATAATCATGTGATCGAAGCAGCTATGGCTGACAATATGTCCAACACTTTGGTAAGAGGTGCGAAGATAGAAGTATTCCTTCCGGGCAAAAAAGATACACCCTATGAAGCAAAGGTAGTAGGAAGGGATCCTAAAACTGATCTTGCAGTACTTAAAATAGAAGCAACAGGTTTGCCTGCCGCAACTTTTGGAGATTCAGATGAATTAAGGCCAGGGGAACTTGCTGTTGCCATTGGAAATCCTGGTGGCTTAGATTTTATGGGTTCGGTTACAGCAGGTGTTATCAGTGGTCTTAACCGGTCAATAAAGACCGAGGATGGCAAAGTCCTGACTCTGATACAGACAGATGCAGCCATTAATCCTGGTAATAGTGGGGGCGCCCTCGTTAATTCCAAAGGAGAGGTTATAGGAATTAATACTATAAAAATTGCTGCCAGTGGATACGAAGGATTAGGCTTTGCCATCCCTTCAAATACAGCTTTGGACATTGCAAATAGTTTGATTGAGTACAAAAGAGTCAAAGGAAGACTGTATTTGGGAATATCTATTAATCCAAACTATAATGAAGTTTTTGCAAAAAGATATAATCTTCCTGTAGGCCTGCTGGTAGTCCAGGTTGAACCAATGAGTGCCGCATACAAAGCAGGAATAAGGGAAAATGACATTATTACAAAGTTTAATAAAAAGAGTATGAAGACCTTTGATGAACTTGAAGCAGAAAAGGATAAATTAAAAGTCGGCGATGTGGTTGAAGTAGAGGTGTACAGAGACAGCGATAAAAAGACTTATACATTTAATATTACAATGGAGGAAATGCCGGAAGTTGAATGAGATTGTATAACCGAGTATTCCCGGATAATTTCTAATAGAGGGAGAGACAAATTATAGTCTCAATCCCTCTTTTCTTGTAAATTTTATTCAGTTTATTTATAAATATTTCCAGCCAATTTTTCTGCCATATAAATCTATTGATATTTATTAACCTGTATGTTAGGTTATAAGTACGAATTCATGAACATTATTGTTTACCTTGCGGTTATAGCATGTTGTATAAAAGAGTATATAATGTTAGAAATAACATTAGAATACCATTAAAATAACATTAAAATACATTAGAATAACATTAGACATAACATTCATTGAGATGGGGGCTAGTTAATGACTTATAATAAAAAATTAAAGATTCTTTTTGTTTCAGCTGAGGTTTCACCCTTTGCAAAAACTGGAGGTCTGGCGGATGTGGCTGGTTCACTTCCAAAAGCACTTGCTTTCAAAGGAAATGATGTAAGGGTAGTTATGCCAAGATATAAAAGTATAAAGGCAACTATGAATTATGTCACCGATTTTCCTGTACAAATGGGAGAGAGAAAAGATACATGCATAATTAGAGAAACAGAAGTTTTAGCCACAGGATCAGAAGGTATGACGAAATATCCGGTATATTTTGTAGATAATTATAATTATTATGATAAAGAAGGTATATACGGGCATTTTGATGATGGAGAAAGGTTTTTATTTTTATGCAAGGCTGTACTTGAGATGTTGCCTAGAATAAATTTCCAGCCGGATATTATTCACTGTAATGACTGGCATACCGGTCCTGTATGTATGATGATTAAAGAACAATACAACAGGCAGCCTTTTTACAATGGAATTGCTACCGTTTTTACCATACACAATCTGGAATACCAGGGTAATTTCCCAGAAGATATACTCAAATTTACTAATCTGGGCAAAGAAGTGTTTACGCCAGATAAAGTAGAGTTTTATGGTATGTTTAGTTTTATGAAAGCAGGCATTGTATATGCAGATATAATAAATACCGTGAGCGGGGTATATGCCAGAGAAATTCAGACTTCTGAGTACGGGGAAAGACTGGACGGGCTCCTTAGAAAAAGATCTGAAGACCTCTATGGCATTGTCAATGGTATAAGTTATGAAGAATTTAATCCTGAAACAGATAAAAGTATTATTAAAAATTATAATGTGGACAGTGTAGATTATAAAAAACAAAACAAATATGCACTTCAGAAGGAATTAGGACTGCCTGTGGGAGATATGCCTGTTGTTGGGCTGATTTCCCGTTTATCCAGTCAAAAGGGATTAGATCTAATAATTAAAGAAATAGACCGTATTATGAGCCTGGATCTTCAATTTATTCTTCTGGGTAAAGGGGATGAGTATTATCAGAATGCCTTTCGGGAAATTGAGAAAAAATATAAGGAAAAATTCAGAGCCCGGCTGGAATTAAACTTTCCTCTTGCTCAGAGAATATATGCCGGAAGTGATATGTTCTTAATGCCATCCCGATTTGAACCCTGCGGACTTGGCCAATTGATTAGTTTAAGGTTCGGCACCATACCAATAGTACGGGCTACAGGCGGCCTTGCAGAAACCATTACCGATTACGATTCAGATAATGAAAAAGGCAATGGATTTTCTTTTAATGAATTCTCATCAGAACAGATGGTAAATACAATTGAAAGAGCGTTAAGCCTTTATACCGGAAATCCTGAGGAATGGAGCAGACTGGTAAAGAGGGCAATGTCTCATGATTTTTCATGGAAAAGTTCTGCAGAAAAATATATGAAATTATATTATACTGCACTTGAAAAAGTTAATTGATGTCATGACATTAGAAGCGGAGGAAAGTTCTAATGCTTCCTCTGCTTCTTTTTCTTGAATGTATTCTTTGGTCAAAATTCAATATTGTTTGTTCATTGTAGGATTAAGTTTCCGTAATATATAATTTTTATGTAATTATATATGAAACCATCAAACAAGAAAAAATTAATAATGCATATTTAGGCAGGGCGTCAAGTTATTTCAGGTTTATTAAACAGGAATAAATTGGCGCAATTTAAATTTATAAAAATCATTCTAAATAAATCCTAGGAAAAAATAAGATAAATATGAATATACGAAAGTGAGAGAAATATCTTGATCTGGGAGTATCTTAGAGAAGAAGAATTCGAAGAAGCAATAAGAATTTCAAAAAGTGTATGCGCTATGCCTGTAGGTTGCTTAGAGATGCATGGCCAACACCTGCCTGTAGGAACAGACATTTTGAAAGCATCATATATATTAAAAAAAGCTGCAGAAATTGAACCTGTGTGTGTCTTCCCTGACTATAAATTTGGAAATATACCGGGACACACTACTCATAAAGGTGGAGTGCGCCTTTCACCGGAACTTGAAATGCAGCTTATGAAGGAACTATGTGCAGAAATTGCAAGGAACGGGTTTAAAAAAATACTTTTGGTTAATAGCCATGGTGGTAACAAAGCATTCTTGACTTACTTCATCCGCAGCACCCAGTATGAAAAGAAGGATTATGTAGTTTTATCATATAATATTAAACTTACAACACCATACATGTTATTGGACCTAATTGGAAAGTATGGCAGAGAATATTTATTTGAATTGACAGATGAAGATATAGAAATTTTGCGAGATTTCGTTGAAAAGAAGAAAGAATGTGGACATGCATGCTTCGGCGAGACTGCCCTTATGCTAGGAAGTTATCTGGAACTTGTACGCATGGACAGAATATATGCTCTTGATGGATTGTCGACGAATAAAATAAAACATTTGGACGAGGTTGGACTAACTGAATCCACACGTTTTTGGGGAGTTAACTATCCTAATGCTTATCATGGTCATCCCCCTGAGGGATGCAACAAAAGAATAGGGGATTGTTGCATCAGAATTGCATCTGAGCAGCTTGCCAGGGTACTTCGTGTAATGAAAGAGGATGATCAAATGCTCAAATGGAATGATGAATGGAATAATAAGTGGTAAGGAGGCTGCCTAAATGCCTGTAAAAGTTGATCTTTTGCGTCTGGAGAATGAAATAATTGAATTTAAAAAAAGGCCTGTTCAAAAAGGTAAAATTCTATTTTATGGAGATTCATATTTTACTCGTTGGAAACTTAAATATGGTAATACACCATTGGAAGAAGTAATACCGGTGCCGGTACGTTCCCTTTCAACTGGAAACCGTATGGAATGGCTGTATCTCAAGTTGCCGGGATGAAAGGCCAGTATACTGATGGTATAAAAGGAATTTCTATTGAAACTTTTGGCTTAGGTGAGGGCGGTGTACGCTCTTCAATGTTAAACACGGTTGAACCAGAAAAAAGATATGAAGCTTCAATAAAAGCACGTACGGATGTCGAAGGCTATATATTTAACCTTGAGTTTTGGGATGAAAACTTTGCTTATCTTGGTGGAAATTCAACTGTCATATCAGGTGATGCATGGACTGAATACAAAGTAAGAGCTCAAGCTCCTCAAGGGTCAGCATTCATGTCGATTTCATTGAGCTGTAGGCAGGATACCCATGGAAAGGCATACATTGACGAGGCTTCAATAGTTCCGGTTGTGAAAGATATTGGATCAAATACTCAGTTGTTAATTGATGACTATATTATCGAAAGTTCGAGCAATATAACCCGGACCTTCCATAAGGCACAAAAAATTCCTGGAGTTATTAAAGCAGAATATCCCTGGGAGGGAGGCAAGCCATATTTATACGGATCTGTACTGTATGATGAAGAAGAGCAGATCTACAAGATGTGGTATCAGGTGACCGGATACAGGGTATGCTATGCTACATCGGCAGACGGCATAAACTGGAATAAACCGCTTAACCTTGGCGTATACAAATATGGAGGTAGCACTGATAATAACGTTGTTGGCATTTCAGGCAAGCTGGACGCTGAAGATAACGGCTGTATGCCATCGCCTACTGTAATAAAAGACATGAAGGAACCAGATCCAAATAAACGCTACAAGATGATAGCTTTCAACGGCATTTCCACCCTTGCAGAGGGATGCTATGTGTTGTACACCTCACCTGACGGTATACTCTGGGACTATCAGGGGGAGATTATGTACGGGCTGGATGTGGTAACAGTAGCCTATGATGAGGTAAATTCCCAGTATATTGCCATGTTTAAGAATCCTGTGAATTCAAAGCGTACACACAGTATGGCGGTCAGCAATGATCTAATAAATTGGAATGAACCAGTGAGAATGTTTTCAGTGGCTACGCCCCTTGATTCTCTGGGAGTGCTGCGGGCGGACAGCTACGGTGCGGGGCTTTACCCGTTGGGTGACTCTTATGTTGGGTTCGATTGGAGATTTCTAATCACCCAGGGAACAATGTACGGTATTAACGATGTGATGCTAATGTTTTCCAGGGATCTTACTGAGGACTGGCAACGCCCATTTGCAGAGCCGATAATCCCCCTGGGCGAGGTTGGTGAATTCGACTCTCACCTTATTTACACTGCATCCTACCCCATTCGCGTAGGGAATGAAACCTGGCTTTACTACGGCGGCTGGAACGGTGACCACGGCACTAGCAACAGAAGTTCTGAAATAGGTATAGCAAAATGGAGATTAAACGGTTTTGCCTCTCTTGATTGTGGTTCAGAAGAAGGAGTTATTACAACGTCATTTCTTATTTTCAATGGTAGTACACTGCATGTCAATGCAAAGGTTGAAAGTGGAGGCTATATAAAAGTTGAGCTTCTCGATGAGAATGATAATGTTATTCAAGGCTTTGAAAAAGACAGTTGTACAGCTATTGAGGGTGATCAGGTTGATCATATTGTAAGGTGGGGCGGAAAAATCAATTTGATAAATCTTGAGGGACAGACCATAAAGATTAGATTCTACTGTAAAAACAGTGAGTTGTATTCCTTTGAATTTAAGGAAATGCAATATATACCTGATACTGTAGCAGTTGAGACAGATAAGGAAGCATTGACGGAAGAGCTCATTAGAGGAAATAATGCAAATCTTGACAACGTAACTGAAGACCTTAACCTGATTACCAGCATACCTGGTGGAGCAGGCTGTACCATTAGCTGGACTTCCAGCAATGAAGCAGTTATTGCTCCTGATGGAAAGGTTACAAGGCTGGAATCAGGAGATGAAGTCGTAACATTAACAGCAACTATTACTAAAGGTTCTGCAAGTGATACTAAAGAATTTACTATTAATGTAAAACAGAAGGAAAAAGATTACATTCTTGAAATAGGGGATGAAAATACCGGTGGTGCAGGATATATCCGTACAATCACCATAAGAGGAACCAAAGCCGATGATCTGACTGGAAAATACCTGGTTGTACAATTTACGGAAGGAACAGGTGTAAATGCAAATGTAACACTGATAATGATGTCTGCATTAAGCCGTGAAGCCACAGTATCATACCAGGTTGAGGGAACAAGGGTTGAAGCCTGGCTCGCAAGCGGAATGCCTGATCTTTTAGGGGAAGACATGGGTGTTACAGTTTATGCTTACGTCAGCACAAACTGATGGAAGCAGAGGGACGGTTTTCTTGCTTCCAACGGTCTCGAAGTAGAGGGACGGTTCTCCTGCTTACAACAGTCTCAAAAGCAAGAGAACTGTCCCCCCTCGTTTCCCGACTGTCTCAGAAGCAAGAGAACCGTCCCCGCGCTTCTGCCCGCGCTTCTGTGTTTCCAACCCATTAATTCCGGAAAAGGAGGAGAGCAATGTATAAGCGAATTTTATCAGTAATGCTGGTAATACTCATATGTATCACACTGCCCCTGGTTTCGAAAGCAGCGTCAGGAACTGTTGAAGCAACCTATTCTGACGGAGTGGTGGAAGTGGTTGGGTCAGGCTTTACAAGCGGCACCAGCTACACAGTGAGGATAGTGGACACAGTAAATTCACAATTAAAGGCCATGGGCCAGGTAAAAGCAGATGGAAATGGTAACATATCTGTTTC
>DULL01000109.1 GCA_012840395.1 Clostridiaceae bacterium
AAGAAGCAGTATCAAAGATGCAAAAAGCCGGAATAATATCCGGAAAGCCCAACAACATCTTTGATCCTAAAGGCAGTGCAACAAGGGCAGAAGCATCCAAGATGATCGCAGTATTATTGCAGATTATTAGATAGAAGTGAACGCTATAACAAAATTTAACAGTTACTAACAATTATAATAAGAAGGGGCAGAGATTCCATTTGCCTCTTCTTTTATATATTTTAGATAAGTAAACCAAGCTAATATCAATAGGAAACAAATCATTAAATAATATAGAAATATTTAGAAGAAGAGATGCCCTGGAAGAAATAAAATGATAAAAGAGAATATCGAATAACCAAAATTTTACTTAATAATTTTTGTTTAACTTAAGGCTTATAGGGTATTAAATATAAAAGAAATGCTTAGAGAAAGCATATTAATGAAGGAGGATAATAAATGGTTAGGAAAGTTATATTTTATGAGTGTAAGGTTTGTGGCAATTTAGTAGGACTGATCAGAGAAGGGGGCGGGGAACTTGTATGTTGCGGCCAGCCAATGACAAAATTAGAGCCTAATACATTTGACGCCTCAAAAGAAAAACATGTACCTGTTGCTGTAAGAAAAGATGGAAAGATCTATGTAGAAGTAGGATCTGTCGAGCATCCTATGACTGATGCACATTATATTGAGTGGATTGCTGTAGTGACTGACAGAAGTACTGAGAAAAAAGTCCTAAAACCAGGAGAAGCTCCTAAAGCTGAATTCTGTGATGCAGAAGATGCTGAAGTATATGCATACTGCAACCTCCATGGACTTTGGAAAGCTCCTGTCAAATAACAAGTAATTTGATAGCTTTAGTAATATGAAATTATCCAAATAATGCTAATGTGAAATTATAAAGGGTAGCTCAGTGAAGAACTACCCTTTTATTTTCAGTGAAGAACTACTCATTTATTTATTGTGTAATTCATCCCATGCTCTACGCGCG
Organism: Clostridiaceae bacterium; assembly: GCA_012840395.1. NCBI lineage: Bacteria > Bacillati > Bacillota > Clostridia > Eubacteriales > Clostridiaceae > Clostridiaceae bacterium. The sequence continues at coordinate 971 of DULL01000109.1, forward strand.
GCAGAAATCATTTCTTCAATCATTGCGGCAGGATCTTTTGCTTTCATTATTCCGCTGGTAGAACCAGTTGCATCTGCTCCGGCTTTTATTATGTTATATACATCCTGTCCATTGCTTATTCCGGCTCCCTGCAAAACATATATATCAGGATTGACAGAACGTACAGCTTCTATTGACTTTTTCACGTAATCCATGTCGCTTATTTGACCTGTACCAATTAATTCTGGCGGTTCTGCAACAATAATGTTGGGAGCAAGATGTGCTATAGCGGCTGCTTCTTCAATAGTATCAGCACAAACTATGGTTGCCAGTCCGACCTCATCAGCACGTTTTATAGCCTTGTTCAACTCAGCCAGAGAGAGACGTTTTTCAGCATGATTCAACATTACACCAACAGCGCCGGCAGCCTTAACTGCTTCAGGAAGTACAGAACCCAAGCCTCTTCCGACTGTTATAGGGTCCATATGTTGGGCGAAAACCAATAAATGACTGGTTTCCCTGGCAATTGCGGGAATATCTGTATATTGAGGAGTAAATATAATCTGTACATCATATTTGGCAGATACTCTGTCTGCAACTTTTGCAAGTTCTAACAGTTCTTTACCGTACATATAAGCTTTTGGACCAATTTCAAAAAAAGGTGGTTTAATTTTAAAATTCTTTAACATATTATTACCTCCAGTTTTATATATGCCGACTTCGCCAGCATAAAACAATATGTATCAAAACAATACTAAATTAATGAAAATTATAACATAAAGGAAAAAATGTGTCTACTGTTTTGTTACGAAACACTAAATAATATGTTATTAATTATTTTCGATATAATTATTATACTATTACGTTAATATTATAATTTAGTTACATATTTATTGCTTTAATCTATAAAATCTTTTTGCTATTGATTTTTGTAAGCATTTGGATTAATATAAATTAAGGCATAACATTGTACGATGTACTGTTTTGAAAATGCATTTCATGCATACAAAGTTTAACGAAAAGAGGTGATTGATTTGGTAAAACTTGCACCATCTATGCTTTCAGCTGATTTTGCTTTCCTGGCAAGGGACGTGGAAATCGTAGAGAAAGCAGGAGCTGAATACCTACATATTGATGTTATGGATGGTATGTTTGTACCAAATATGTCTATTGGGCCGCAAATAGTAAAATGCTTGCGTCCTCATTCAAAAATGGTTTTTGATGTTCATTTAATGATAGTTGAACCGGAAAGATATGTTGAAAGCTTCATTAAAGCAGGAGCTGACATTATCACATTCCATTATGAAGCAACCAAAAAGGTTGAGGAAACCATTGAACTTATCAAGAGGTTAGGAGCTAAAGCAAGTATTTCAATTAAACCTAAAACACAACCCGAAGAAATAGAACATCTTATCAAAGATTTGGACATGGTGCTTATAATGTCTGTTGAACCAGGCTTTGGAGGTCAGTCTTTTATTCCAGAATCACTTGACAAAATAGACCGCACAAGAAAGCTTATCGACAAACATAACCCAGCTTGTGATTTGCAAGTAGATGGCGGAATTTACACCCATAATGTGGCAGATGTTGTTAAGGCGGGAGCAAATATAATAGTTGCCGGGAGTGCTATATTTAATGCCCCTGATATAGCAGGCGCAGTAAAAGCGTTCAGAGAGAAAGTTTCTAATTTATAATATATGGTTTGAAGATAAGTTTTTGATAAAGAATAATTTAGTATGGAGGATAAGAAAATGAAAGAACAATCTCTTAAAGCTGCTTTAGAATCTATAAAAATTGAGAGCAAAGCTATTGCTGACGTAGCGGAAAACATTGATATTGAAGCTTTTAAAAAAGCTGTGCAGGCTATTATTTCCAGCAATAAAACAATAACCTGTGCATGCGGCCATTCGGGAATAGCCGCCAAAAAATTTGCCCATGGATTATGCTGTGTTGAGATAAACGGATTTTTCCTTTCACCTGCAGAAGCAGTACATGGAGGTTTGGGAGGACTTAAAAAAGGTGATACTTTGGTCCTGGTGTCCAGAGGTGGCAAGACTGTTGAATTAATGCCGATTATGGATGTATGTAAGAAAAAAGGAGCCACTCTTATAGCTGTTACAGAGAATCTTGAATCACCTTTGGCAAAGAGTGCAGATATTGTTCTTCCTCTTAAGATTGAAAAGGAAAGCGATAAATTTAATACACAGGCAACTGCCAGCTTTGTAGCTACTATTGCTCTTTTTGACGCAATAATTGTTGCAATTATGGAAGAAACAGGTTATACTTCCGAGCAATTTGCTTTAATTCATCCAGGCGGAGCAGTAGGGGAACGTCTGAATAAACGGTAAATTTAAAGTTACTGAAACTCAAAACTCTTACAAATAAATACAGATGATAATTAAGCATTTATAAAATACCTCTTATTTTATACAATATAATTAATATACATAAGAGGTATTTTTATATAGATTTACAATGTTTATAATATCTTATTTGTTAATTAGAAAAGTGCTTATTAACCAGTGAAATATAATTTTCAGTTTGTATAGTTAAAAAATAAAATTATAAGGAGATTAGACTGTGCTTGATAAATCCCTCCCGTTTTTTAGAGTCATAATGGTAAGAAAGGCTGGAACTCCTGTCCCTGAACCATTACTTCCGGATGGTTATAAATTTGTTACTTTTATTGAAGGAGATGAAAGGCACTGGGCAGAAATTGAGACATCGGTTGGAGAATTTAATAATGTTTATGAGGCAGTTAATTATTACAGGGAAAACTATTTGCCCTATACAGAGGAAGTTAAACGAAGGACCATTTTTATACAGAATAAAGAAGGAGAAAAAATTGCCACATTGACCAATTGGTGGGGATATACCGGTGAAAGACGTGATCCCTGGATGCATTGGGTGGCAGTCAAACCAGAATATCAGGGGCTTGGCATGGGAAAAGCCATAGTTTTTGAGGGCGTGAGAAGAATGATACTTATTGAAGGTGACAGGGACTTTTATCTTCCTACCCAGACATGGAGTTACAAGGCCATTGGTGTATATCTAAAAGCTGGTTTCGAGTTTTGTAAGGAGAAATATGCAGGCGGTTTTGAAAATGAATATGAAAAAGCATTGCAAGTGATAAAGGATAAAATTAGGTAAAATAATATAATTAAAGTAATATTGGGCAAGATAAAGAAGTTAAAAGGCCACTCCTTTTGAGAGAGTGGCCAGAATGTTATTAACCCAGAATTGCTTTTAAGTCTTCTTCAGGTGTGCTTATAGGTTTCAAATTAAATTTATCTACTAGTACTTTAAGCACATTTGAGGAGAAGAAAGCCGGCAGTGAAGGTCCAATATATATTTTCTTTATTCCTAATGCCAGTAAGGTGAGAAGTATGCATACAGCTTTTTGTTCATACCAGGAGAGTACAAGAGTTAGTGGCAATTCATTTACTCCGCAGTTAAAAGCATTTGAAAGGGCCAACGCTACTTGTATTGCAGAGTAAGCATCATTGCACTGTCCCATATCCATTATACGAGGCAGTCCTCCGATTTCTCCAATGTCCAGGTCGTTAAAACGGTATTTTCCACAAGCAAGTGTAAGTATTACCGTATCCTTTGGTGCTTTATTAACAAATTCTGTATAATAATTTCTTCCTGGTTTTGCACCATCGCAGCCCCCTACAAGGAAGAAGTGCTTTATAGCTCCGCTCTTGACTGCATCGATAACTTTATCAGCCACTCCAAGGACTGTATTTCTTGCAAAACCAGTCATAAGAGTAGAACCGCCGTTTATGCCGGTAAATTCTTTATCCTCATCCCATCCTCCCAGCTCAAGGGCTTTTTGTATAACTGGGCTGAAGTCTTTTTTACCGTATTTTCCTTCAGGAATATGCTTTATTTCAGGATAACCTACTACAGAAGTAGTAAATACCCGGTCTGCATAACTTGGTTTTGGAGGCATAAGGCAGTTGGTAGTAAAAAGTATTGGAGCGGGGATGGAATCAAATTCTTTCTGTTGGTTTTGCCATGCCGTGCCAAAATTGCCTTTTAAATGAGTATATTTTTTCAGCTCAGGATATCCGTGGGCAGGAAGCATTTCACCGTGAGTATAGATATTAATTCCTTTGCCTTCTGTTTGTTCCAGCAACTGTTTTAAGTCATGCAAGTCATGGCCTGATATAACAATGAAAGGTCCTTTTTCTATCTTTGTTGAAACTTTAACCGGAACAGGATGTCCGTATGCTGAAGTGTTTGCCTCATCAAGAAGCGCCATGCATTTCAGGTTAACCTGGCCAAATTCCATTAGTAGATCCAGCCAACCTTCAACTGTATGTTCATCGCCAAGAGCTTTCATACCTTTATAAAACCACTTTGTAACTTCAGGATCTGTCTTGCCTAAAACATAAGCATGATGAGCATATGCAGCCATTCCACGGAGTCCAAGCAGCAATGTGGAACGCAATGAAACTATATCCTCATCTCCCTTCCAGAGAGATTCAACCGGGAAATCTTCTGCACCTCCAAGCAGCTCTTTTTCTTTAGCAGCAGTTTTTATATATTCTTCAATACGGTTACCGTCAAAATTTACGTTTGTAACTGTTGCAAAAAGTCCATCAATCATTATTTCATCTGCTTCTTTTCTGGTTTGTTTACCTTCGGCAGCCCTTGCGAGGCCAATTAAGGCACATGTAAGTTCATCTTGCTTGTTGGATACCTCTGGTTTTTTGCCGCAGACTCCCATTCTAATACAGCCTTTTCCTCCTGCAGTTTGTTCACATTGAAAACAAAACATATTTGACATTGAAAAAACCTCCTTACGAATTTTATTATTTGTTTTTATCTAAAGCAAAGCTTAAAGTGTGGTTAAGTTAAGATTATTTGAGTTAGTATTAATTTAAACATGGATATAGGTTAAACGGATTATGAAATATTCGTTTAAACTTTATTGATAATGCAATATTTTTCATTTTTAGACAAATATAACGCAAATATTCATACATACATAATAACATAAATTGTAAACAAATACATCAATTATCGACTTATATTTTATTCAAAAGGCTTAGCTTTAAATAAAGAAAGGCTAAGTTTCTACGATGTTACCGTCTGTGCTGATGATTGTTATGCTCCAGGGTATCATTTTGTTACTGTTTATGAGAGCCTGTTTTACAGCCTGCACAAGTCCTCCACAGCATGGTACTTCCATTCTTAGTACTGTTATACTCTTAATATCATGGTTTTTCAGAATTTCTCCAAGCTTTTCCGAGTAATCAGTAGCGTCAAGTTTAGGACATCCGATAATTGTAATCTTATTTCTCATAAAATCCCTGTGCATATTTGCATAGGCATACGCTGTACAATCAGCAGCAATCAGCAAATGGGCATTATCAAAGTAGGGTGCATTTACAGGAACCAGTCTTATCTGACAAGGCCATTGGCGTAACTGGGATTCATTTTCGAAATCATGCATTCCTGTATCATGTGTCCTGGCATTGAATGAAGAAGTTTTCCTTTCTATTGTTTTTGCATGGGATCCGGGACATCCGCAACCAAGATTATTAATAAAAGGTTTCTCATTAAGGTGAGCATTTGCCGGTCTAACTGAATTATCAGCTGCACTGGTTGTGCCAGTTTCCCTGTCAACAAGACTTAAAGCGCCTGAAGGACAATTTGGAAGGCAGGCTCCCAGTCCGTCACAGTAGGATTCAGAGACAAGTTTTGCCTTGCCGTTTACAAGCTGCAGTGCACCTTCATGGCATGTGTTCACACAAGTACCGCATCCTGTGCATTTTTCTTCATCTATTCTTATAACTTTTTTCATTCATAATCATCCTTTCTAGTTTAATTTATAAATAAAATAGTTTTTAATCAGTTAAAGAAACAATCTTAATTACATTGCTTGTTAATTCATGCTAATTATATTAAAATATCAAATATAAATCGGTATCCCTGGTTACCGAAATAAATGTAAAGAGGTTTAAAATGCTAAAAAGAATTAATGAAATAGAAGATTTAAATAAATATACAAGCATTTTGATAAAATCCATTTTATTTAAGGGGATAGGGAAAGATGAGATTAGTTCAATGATATATTGCCTTGATCCCAAGATATGTACTTACAAAAAGAATGAATATATAGCTTTGGCTGGAGACAGGTATATCGGTGTAGGAATATTGGTTAATGGTTCGGCGAGTATATCAAAAGAAAAGTTTTCAGGATCAAGAATTATAATGAAAATAATTGAACCCGGAGAGTTATTTGGTGAAATCATTGCTTTTTCTAATGAAGCAAACTGGCCGGTTACAATACAGGCTCTGGAAGAGAGTACCGTATTCTTTTTTGGTAAGGATAAGATTACAGGTTCATGTTCAAGGAACTGTCCCTGGCATATGTTAATTATAGAGAATATGCTGAGGATTGTGTCTGAACGAGCTATATTACTTAATAAAAAGGTTGAGTATTTATCTATAAAAAGTATAAGGGGTAAAATTAGTACATATTTACTTGAACAATATAAAAAAACTGGGAACAAGATATTCATGCTTCCATTAAAACGGGTTGAGATGGCTGAATTTTTAAATGTGTCCAGGCCTTCCATGTCAAGAGAAATGTGCCGCATGAGAGACGAAGGAATTATTGATTTCCATAGGTCTTCTGTCAGAATAATCGATTTGGATGCTTTAAAAAAAATGGCAGAAAGTTAACCCTGATTTATAACTCCAAAATTAGGTTATAGAGTTCGGAAGGGCTGTCAACAATGTAATCAGGATTACGGGAAAGAAGGAGATCCTTCGAATCATAGCCCCATGTAACAGATATTATTTTGATTCGGGATTTTTTACATGCAATGATATCACGATATTCATCCCCAATGTATATCACTTCCTCTTTTTTCAGATGCCGTTTTTTTAAAAGCTTGTTTATTGACTTGGATTTATCAAAAAGTCCTTTTGAAGTATAAATATCTTCAAATATATCTGCATTCTTGCTTTTCAGAAAGTGATTTATATTTTGAACTGAGTTTGATGATATCATTAAAAGCTTATAACCTTTATTTTTTAATTTATAAAGAACTTCCTCCATGCCATCCATCCATTGTATTTTATCAACATGATGCTTAATCTTGTCCTGGATAATTAAGCTTAAGGATGGTAATTTGTAAAGAGGTATACCCATTTTTTTGCATCTTTCTTTGATAGTCATGGATGACATGGACCTAATTGTATCCATGTCAATTTTAGGCTTATTTAATTGTTCAGCCAATTCATTGCATAAATTAAGATAAAGTGATGCAGAATCTACAATTGTACCATCAAAATCAAAAATAAGATATTTTATCAATTATTCACTTCCTTGCAGAGATTAAGTTATATGCAATAAATTAATGTTTTGCGGCGTTATTAGAGCGATAACCGGTAAAAAATATTATAGCATATTCAGGGGATTTTACAACTACGAATGAGGATAAAGCCGTTTTATCATTGAATCATGGGCATCTGTTTCAAAATTATCATCTATTCTGTCAAGTTTATTAAAATCTTTATATTTTTGTTTTAATGCAGTTTTTAGGAGATGGTCAGCCAGCCATGGATTCTTAGAGAGCAGGCTTCCGTGCGAATAGGAACAGAAGGTGTTTTTATAGATGGCTCCTTCATACTTGTCTTCTCCATTATTTCCATAACCTACAATTACTTTCCCAAGTGGAGAAACACCTGAGCCAAGATATGTCCTGCCGGAATGGTTTTCAAATCCTACGATTTTACCGTCAAACCCGTCGGTTTTTAAAAAGTCACACTCAAATACTATATTTCCAACCATCCGTTCCCTGCTTCCAATAGTCCAGAAATCCAATGCACCAAGAAACTTTATTTCTTCTCCTTCCCATGTTCTGTAATATTTGCCAAGAAGCTGATAACCTCCGCATATGCAAAGAAAAACCTTATCATTGTTAATTGCATTTTTAATTTCAGTACCCTTTTCTAAAATAAGATCTTTTTGAATGATCTTTTGTTCATAATCCTGACCGCCTCCTATGAAAACAATGTCATAGTCTTCAGGAATAAAAGCATCACCGATAGAAATCTTTTTAATTTCAACTGATATATTTCTCCACAAAGCACGCTGCTTTAGAACTATAACATTACCTTTGTCGCCATACATATTAAGAAGGTCCGGATAGAGATGGCATATAGTAATTTTATACATTGTTATTTTCAGAACTCCTTTAATTTGAACTTTTGTGCCAGAAGTTTTCTAATTTCCAGCATAGCTGTATAATTAGGCAGTATATATAAATCTCTATCTGTATCTAAGTTATTGATGCATTTATCTATCAGATAATCATAATCATCAACCACATGTATTTTGTGAGTGCTAAAACCAGCGTATTTCAAACGAACTGCCATATCGCGTCCTCTTGTACCTGAAACAAAAATGTTATTAATTCTGTCCTCGGTGGATTTAAACTTTTCAAAGTCCACATCCCACAACCAGGAAATATCCGTACCGTCTGCCAGACCATCGTTTATTAAAATCATAATGTCCTTATCATTTTCTTCTGAAATAAGAAAGTTAATTACCTGGTTAAATCCCACCGGGTTTTTCACTAAAATAATATTTATATTTCTTTTATTTGTTTTAATTGTTTCCATTCTGCCAAATCCTGGTTCAAAACCAGCAAGAGCATTCATAATACTTAAAGAAGGAAGACCTAATGCATACCCGCAGGCTGCTGCAGCTAATGCGTTATAAATATTGTATAGTCCCGGTAAATTAATTCTTCCATTCAGAACCTGAATTTCAGGTAAATCTTTATCTTTATTCTTATTCTCAAAAGTTAACTTAATCTGCGAGTGGCTGCTATCTGTATAATCAATGGAGATACATTTTACCTGTGTCATAGGACGGGAGTATCCACATGATTCGCAGTAGAATCCTCCCAGATGGCCGTAAGTATGATATCTATATTTGTATTTTTCTCTGCAGTAAATGCAGTAAACAGCGTCCGAATCAGTATCATTCATGTTGGCGTCTGTTTCTTGTTCAATGCCATAGTAAACTACTTTATTAATTACATTGTTCCCTAAAGATGCGCAAAGGGAGTCATCTGCATTAAGAATGAGTGTTGTGCCTGAATGCCCGGATATAAATCCCCGTATACCATTTAAAGTTGTATATAGTTCGCCATACCTGTCCAACTGATCTCTAAAAAAATTAGTAACGATTAGAATATCCGGTTCTATAAACTTACTTAAAGAAATTAAGGCTGCTTCATCAACTTCCAGTAAAGCTGTTGAAGCATTACTTTTTCCTGTTAAAGTTACTGCGTTTATGAAGGTGGTAGCTATACCGCTGGAAAGGTTTGCACCAGATTTATTGGTTATATACTTAATGGAACTCTCTTCCAAAATACGTCCTACAATTCTTACAGTTGTGGTCTTTCCATTTGTCCCTGTCACCATAATAAGTTTAAAATTTTTAGCCAAAACAGAAATAATCTGAGGATAAACCTTTAGAGCTATTTTCCCAGGAAGGGTTGTGGCACTTCTTTTTACCGCTTTTAATAATATAGTAATAATTTTTGCAATACTTACTGCGATTAAAAGTCTTAAATTCATAAATTACACCTAATAATTATCAAATGCTACTCAATGTTTAGTATAAATTTTATAATATTATATCAGAAATACTTTTCAATAAAAATATTCACTTTTAATATTATTTTTAAACAAATATTTACCATGAAAAATCAAGTAGAATATCAAGAAAGTAGATTTAAAAGAATGTATAAAAAAGTGAATAAAAAATGAGAAACCAGGTGTTAGTTTTCTTGGTTTTTTAAACAGGAATAGTGTTGAGAAATAAGCTCATCAAGCTCATTATTAATGGCAATTATTTCTTCTTCTGTTAATGACTGTTCTTCTTTAATTAATGTATTCAATCTGTCCTGAAGAGATCTTATCTTTAACAGCAATTTGTCGGAATTATTATAGTTCACAGAGATGGCACCCCTTTTTCAAATTGTTTATATTTTTTATATACCAACAATTCAGGTTTTGTAACTAGGAAATGTTTACTATTTATTGTTTTATTTTAAATTAATTCTAAAACTTTGTTATAAAAATCTTATCTTTATATTTTTCCAGCTGTTTTATAAGGGGGTATCCAAGTCCGTAACAAGCAATGGTTTCACCAATGGCAACCCAGACCATTGTAGCATATAAAGGCATATTAAGAACATAAAACAGGATAAAGCCAACAACTATTGCATTTACTATTATGGGAGGAAGAGGTACCAGATAAGGCTTTTTAATTTTATAAGAAAGTATGGCTGCAACAAGTGTGGCCAGACTGCCAAAAATTATATCATATATACCATTACCTCCTATTATATTGGATATAATACATCCTATAAATAATCCTGGTATTGCTGCAGGTGTAAAAAAGGGCAATACTGTAAGTGCTTCTGATATTCTGACTTGCAGCATTCCATAACTTATGGGTGCAAATAAAATTGTCAGGGCAGCATAAAGAGCTGCTATTACAGAAGCTTCTATAATAAATCGAAGACTTTTTGTAAGTCCCGTTAAATTATCATTCTTAAAAACCATGTTTGCTACTCCTATTATTGTCATGCAGATATAATATGTTCAATAACATAATTTACTTGATAACTGATTTTAATACATACTATTTTATATGTCAATTTACTGCATAAAACCGATAGCGTTAATTTACTGTAGGGAAAAGAAGTATAGATAACACCCTGATATTTAAGTTAGTGCAACCATTCCCGGTCACGCCCTTGACAACAAGCATCTCCCATATGGGTTTGTCAGCCAGGGCGGC